>CAKRTY010000116.1 GCA_934402125.1 uncultured Anaerosacchariphilus sp.
AACTGCAACCATATTAAAGGGAGGATTCACTATGAAAAAGAAACTTTTAGCAGTTGTATTATGCGGCGCTATGGCAGTATCCATGCTGGCAGGCTGCGGCGGCAAGAAGGAGGACACTCCGGCAGCTGACGCTACTGCAGAGGCAGAAGCAGGCGACGTAGCAGACGCTGCAGAGGCAACCGGAGATCTCTCCGATGCTAACATCGCAGTATTCTATTACACCTACTCTGACACATATATCTCTTCTGTTCGTACCGCACTGGATGCGAAGCTGGACAGCCTTGGAGTAAAGTATCAGAACTATGACGCAAACAACAACCAGACCACACAGAACGAGCAGATCGATACCGCTCTTGCACAGGGCGCAAACATCCTGATCGTAAACATCGTTACTTCCGGTTCTGTAGACGCTTCCCAGGCAGTTGTTGATAAGGCATCCGCTAAGGGCGTTGACCTGATCTTCTTCAACAGAGCAGTTGAGGATGACGCTACAGCAGGACAGGTTCTTGGTTCCTATGACAAGTGCGCGTTCGTTGGAACAGACGCTCCGGAAGCAGGACATATGCAGGGCAAGATGATCGGCGATTACCTGGTTGAGAACTTTGACAAGGTTGACCTGAACGGCGACGGCAAGATTTCCTACGCTATGATGATGGGTCAGCTTGGTAACGCAGAGGCTATTTACCGTACTCAGTTCGCAGTAGAGGACGCTAACGCAGTTCTTAAGGAGGCTGGTAAGCCGGAGCTTGAGTACTTCGACCCGACCAACACAGACAAGTATCAGGTAGACCAGGACGGCGCATGGAGCGCAACCGCTGCAAATAACTACATGACCACGAACCTGTCCCAGTACAACGAGGGTAACGGCAACATGATCGAGCTGGTTATCTGCAACAACGACGGTATGGCTGAGGGCGTTATCTCTGCACTGAACGATAAGGGATACAACCTGGGAACAGCTGATTCCACTCTGATTCCGGTATTCGGCGTAGACGCTACAGACGCAGCAAAGCAGCTCATCAGCGACGGCAAAATGGTTGGTACCATCAAGCAGGACGCAGAGGGTATGGCAGACTGTATCTCCATCATGGCTCAGAACGCAGCTAAGGGCGCAGCTCTGACAGATGGAACTGACAGCTACAATGCAGACGCAGAGATCAGCAACAAGATTTACGTTCCGTACGCACCGTACACAGGAGAGTAAATCACAGGAAACGATTTAAAAAGATAGCAAAGTAAGGATACAACAAAGGCGGCCGTAAGTTACGTCCGCCTTTGTGTCAACGAGATGGGAGGAAGAGTATGGAGCATGATGTTCTCTTACAAATGACAGACATCTGTAAAGAATTCCCCGGTGTCAAGGCGCTGGATCATGTTTCTTTGACAGTGAAGAGGGGAACCGTCCACGCGCTGATGGGAGAAAACGGCGCAGGAAAATCCACCCTGATGAAATGCTTGTTTGGTATGTATGCCAAGAATAGCGGACAGATTTTTCTGGAAGGCAAAGAAATCAATTTCAAAAATTCGAAGGAAGCACTGGAAAACGGTGTGGCAATGGTGCATCAGGAGCTGAATCAGGCACTGAAGCGTAATGTAATGGACAACCTGTGGCTGGGACGTTATCCCAAGATTGCAGGCGTCATGGTAAATGAGAAAAAAATATACGATGATACGAAGGCTGTTTTTAAGGAACTGGGCATCGACGTAGATCCGAAGCGGATTATGAGTACCATGCCGGTATCCCAGAGACAGATGGTGGAGATCGCGAAAGCCGTTTCCTATAATTCCAAGGTCATCGTATTTGACGAGCCTACTTCTTCACTGACAGAGCAGGAAGTAGAGCATTTATTCGAGATTATAAATATGCTGCGTGACAGAGGCTGCGGCATTATCTATATTTCCCATAAGATGGCAGAGATTTTACGGATTTCTGATGAAGTTACCATCATGCGGGATGGTCAGTATGTGGCAACCCGTCCGTCAAGTGAGCTGACTACCGATGAGATTATCCGTCTGATGGTAGGCCGTGAGCTGACCAATCAGTTTCCGCCGAAGACCAATACGCCGGGTGAGATTGCGCTGGAGGTAGAACACCTGACCGCGCAGTATTCCCTGCTGAAGGATGTATCTTTCAATGTAAGAAAGGGAGAGATCGTAGGTCTGGCAGGTCTGGACGGCAGCGGAAGAACAGAGACCCTGGAGAATATCTTCGGTATCGCCACCCGTCATTCCGGAACCATCAGGCTTCACGGAAAAGAAATGAAGAACCGCAATGCCCGGGAGTCCATCCGCAACGGATTTGCCCTGCTGACAGAGGAACGGCGTGCTACCGGTATCTTCGGTATTCTGAATATCCGGGAGAATACCGTTATTTCCAGCTTAAAGAAGCATTTGCGTATGGGCTTCTGGCTGGACGAAAAGTCCATGAAAAAGGATACCCAGTGGTCTATTGACGCCATGCATACGAAGACCCCGACCCAGGAGACGAAGATTCGTTCCCTGTCCGGTGGAAATCAGCAGAAGGTTATTCTGGGACGCTGGCTTCTGACCGAGCCGGAAGTACTGCTTCTGGACGAGCCTACCCGAGGAATTGACGTAGGAGCGAAGTACGAGATCTACCAGCTTATCATTGACCTGGCCAATAAGGGCAAATGTGTCATTGTGGTATCTTCTGAGATGCCGGAGCTTCTTGGTATCTGTGACCGGATTCTGGTTATGTCCGGCGGACGGCTGGCAGGCGAAGTAAATGCAAGTGAGACGACGCAGGAAGAGATTATGACTCATGCTGCGAAATACGTATAAAGGGGGCGGCGCGATATGAACATTTTTTCTAATATGAAATCCAACTGGAACGCAAAGATTTCCGGTTATCAGGCATTGGACAGCAAGGATAAGAAAACCTTCTGGAAAGAGGCACTGATCAACAACGCCATGTATATTCTGATTCTTGTGGCGATTATTTACACACAGGCGAAGAACAGCTATTTCCTGAAGCCAGATTCTATCGTCAATATTATTTCACTTTCCGCGGCAAATATTCCGATTGCCTGCGGTATTGCAGGTTGTATCGTACTGACTGGTACAGACCTTTCTGCCGGACGAGTAGTAGGTCTGACCGCATGTATTTCCGCATCTCTGCTGCAGTCTGTAACCTATGCTACAAAAATGTTCCCGGATCTTCCGGTTATGCCGATCTGGCTGGTTATCCTGATTGCCATCGCAGTGGGCGGTCTGGTAGGCTGGGTCAATGGTTTCTTCGTGGCGAAGTTCTCTCTGCATCCGTTTATCGTAACACTGGCAACACAGCTGATCGTATACGGCTGCCTGCTGATGTACATTATGATCAACGGCAACAATGGTCAGCCGCTTTCCGGACTTGACCAGTCCTTCAAGGATTTTGTAACCGGAAGCCATCTGTCTGTAGCAGGCGTTCCGATTCCGAATTACGTATTCTACGCAATTATAGTTGTTATTTTCATGTGGTTCATGTGGAATAAGACAACCTTCGGTAAGAATATGTTCGCGGTAGGTTCCAGCCCGGAGGCTGCTAATGTATCCGGTGTAAATGTTATGAAGACTACCATTCTGGTACATACCCTGGCAGGTTGTATGTATGGTATTACCGGATTCATTGAGTCCGCCCGTATCGGTTCTAACCAGGCAGGTACCGGTCTGAACTACGAGTGTGACGCAATTGCGGCCTGCGTTATCGGCGGCGTTTCCTTTGTTGGTGGTACCGGTAAGATCAGCGGCGTAGTAATGGGAGTATTCCTGCTTCGTATTATCTTCGTAGCGCTGCAGTTCCTTTCCATCAACCAGAACCTGCAGTACATCATCAAGGGTATGATTATCCTGATTGCCTGCTCCATCGATATGAGAAAGTATCTGGTACGTAAGTAATCCATTTTCAGAAAAGGACAACTGACAGAAATCTATGGCAGAAGATAAGAAATGGTTCGGAAGGGGCATCTACGGAAGCAAGGATGTCCCCATCCGTATTTTAGACGGATTTATTATAGGCGCGATTTGTTTCGTGGTGATTCTGGTGTTCTGGTTTGCCACCCATGGGGGTTACAATGTGACCTTTGATACGGAGGGCGGATCGGAGATCGCCGCCCAGCGTCTGAAGCATGGGGAGCTGGCAAAGGAGCCGGAGATACCTTTGAAGCCCGGCTATACCTTCTGTGGCTGGATTACCTCAGAGGATGAAAGCCTGGCGAAAGAATGGGATTTTTCCGAGGACAGAGTGGAAAATGATCAGACTCTCTATGCGGTCTGGACGCCGGCAGAGGTGACGGTGAAGTTCGATTTGGACGGAGGAAAGGCAGACGGTGAGGCTTTTATACCGGATAAAACGGTGACCTACGGCGAGGCCTACGGGGAGCTCCCGGTTCCGGAAAAGGAAGGCTTTCTTTTTGACGGCTGGATATACAGCGGAGCCGTGATCAAAGCGGATACGACGGTGACGATGACCGGAGAGCATGTGCTGACAGCCCGGTGGATTCCGGCAGAGTGAGACTTGGATAAGGAGAAAGAGAATGAATCGTGACAAAGCGAGAATAGCGGTCTATGCGCTAGGCGGCCTGTATCTTTTATATCTGGCATGGCAGATGTTTCAGGGACTGCCCACGGCAGGTTCTGAAAAACCATTGATGATTGTGTTTCTTATCTTTTTTGTCGTGATAGGAGCGGCCATGGTTGGCTGGGGGCTTTATACCAGCTGGAAGGCAGCCAGCGGACGAAGTGCCGGAGCCAAAGAAGCAAAACAGAGCAACGAAGAGTCGGAAGAAGCTTCTGATGAAGTAAAATAAAATTGTAAAAGAATGGAAAAGAGCCTTCTGTAAATGATACAGGGGCTCTTTTTTACTGGAAATTTTACCATACATCAAGTATACTGGATAGCAGAACAGGAAAGTGAATGAAAGGGGAATTATCCATGTATCAGGCAAGTGAATCAAGATATGAAACCATTCCGTATCATCGCTGTGGGGACAGCGGTCTTTTGCTTCCGGCTGTATCCTTAGGCTTCTGGCACAATTTTGGAGATACAGCCTCTTATGAAAATATGAAAAAGCTCTGTTTTACCGCCTTTGACCACGGTATCACCCATTTTGACCTGGCCAATAATTACGGCCCGGAGCCGGGGAGCGCAGAGAAGAATCTGGGTCTGATTCTGCGGGACGAGCTTTCGGCTTATCGGGACGAGCTGATCATCAGTACGAAAGCCGGTTACGATATGTGGCCGGGACCTTACGGAAACTGGGGAAGCCGGAAATATTTGATTGCGAGCCTGGATCAGAGCCTGAAGCGGCTTGGACTGGAATACGTGGATATCTTCTACCATCACCGGATGGATCCGGAGACGCCGTTGGAGGAGACCATGGAGGCCCTGGCTCAGATTGTACGGAGCGGGAAAGCCCTCTATGTGGGTCTGTCCAATTATAATGGGGAAAAGCTAGCCCAGGCAGAGGCGATTTTAAAGGAGCTGCACTGTCCGTTTATCATCAATCAGAACCGTTATTCGATCTTTGATCGGACGATAGAACAAAATGGTCTGAAGG
>CAKRTY010000117.1 GCA_934402125.1 uncultured Anaerosacchariphilus sp.
AAGCCGTAGAGATCATCGTGGGGCTCTACGACACTGGCATGAAGTTCCTTATAGGGTCCCATACCAAATAATTCAATCCGGGCCAGCTGATTGGTCTGTTCCAGAGATTTTTCATCCAGAATGTGAAGCATGGCGTCTTCCTTCCGGGCCAGGCGGAACAGTTCCCTCACAAGCTCTGGTTCAATTCTGTTTGTATAAAGTTCCCGTTGCTCCTGAAAATCATATACCATGGCCCCGCTGGTACAGTTCACATAGCGAAGGCCCGGTATTTGCTCCCGATATGCGGACAGCTCCGGGCGGCAGCGTCCGGTGGATAATACCACATGCTTTCCGGCGGCCAGGGCTTTTTCGATGGCTTCCCGGCAGCCCGGTGTAATTTCCTTTTTCCTGTTCAGAAGAGTTCCGTCCATATCCAGGGCAATTAGTTGATACTGACTCATTTGTTTCTCCTATTTCTTCTTATGTACATTTCGGATGGTTTTCTTTTTACCGCCTGCTTTTTTGGCAGGACTGTTCTTTCGGGAATCGTTTTTTTGTTCTCCCCGTTCTCTTTGATTTCCGCCCTCCGGGCGAAGCAGGCATTTGGGACCGTAACCAATCAGATCCCTGCGGCCGCATTTTTCCAGGGCTTCCCGTACTAATTCCCGGTTTTTCGGATCCCGGTACTGGATCAGAGCCCGCTGCATGGCCTTCTCATGGGGATTCTTTGGCACATAGACCTTCTCCATAGTCCGGGGATCCAGGCCGGTGTAATACATACAGGTCGAGATCGTAGATGGCGTCGGATAAAAATCCTGCACCTGCTCCGGCATGTATCCCAGATCCCGGCAGTATTCCGCCAGCTCTACGGCCTCCTTCAGGGTGGAACCCGGATGGGAGGACATCAGATAAGGAACCAGATACTGCTTTTTCTGCAGACTTTCGTTCATTTTCTTATAACGGCGGCAGAATTCCTCGTAGACACCGCGGTTTGGCTTGCCCATCTTTGAAAGCACCGCGTCGGACACGTGTTCGGGAGCCACCTTTAGCTGGCCGCTTACATGGTATTCACAGAGCTCCTTTAAAAAGGTCTGATCCGGATCTGCCAGCACATAGTCAAACCGGATACCCGAACGGATAAATACCTTTTTGACGCCGGGAACGGCCCGCAGCTTCCGAAGAAGGCTGATGTAGTCGCTGTGATCTGCCCGCAGATTCGGGCAGGGCTTCGGAAACAGACACTGACGCTCCGGGCAGGCCCCAGCCTTCAGCTGCTTCTTGCAGGCAGGCTGCCGGAAATCCGCTGTCGGGCCTCCCACATCGTGGATATAGCCTTTGAAATCCTTGTCCTTTGTCATGCATTCAGCCTCCCGCAGCAGGGATTCATGGCTGCGGGTCTGGATAATCCGGCCCTGATGGAAGGTCAGGGCACAGAAGCTGCAGGCTCCGAAGCAGCCGCGGCAGCTGGCCAGGCTGAATTTGATTTCAGAAAAGGCCGGAACCGCGCCTTCCTTCAGACAGGCGGGATGTACGGCTCTCTGGAAGGGCAGATCGTAGACCTGATCCATTTCTTCTTCGGAAAGGGGACGGGCAGGCGGGTTCTGCACGACAAACAAATGTTCGGAGTACTGCTCTGCCATTCGCTTACCACGGATGGGATCCGCATTTTTCTGCTGAATCGCAAAGCTTTCGGCATAAAGGGTTTTATCTGCTTTCATACTTTCATAATCCGGCAGAAAAACGGCGTCATAGATATCTTCCCGATGGCTGGTTTTATAGACGGTTCCATTGACGAAGGTCACATCCCGGATGGCGATTCCCGAAGCAAGGGCGTCCGCAATTTCCACGATGGAGCGCTCTCCCATGCCGTAGGAAATCAGATCCGCGCCGCTGTCCAGGAGCAGGGAGCGTTTAAAACCGTCCGCCCAGTAATCATAGTGGGCCAGACGCCGCAGGCTGGCTTCGATGCCGCCCAGGATAATCGGTACGTGCTTATAGGCATGGCGAATCAGGTTGCTGTAAACCATGTCCGCCCGATCCGGGCGCTTTCCCATGATTCCTCCCGGCGTAAAGGCGTCGGTTTTCCGTCTCTTCTTTGACACGGAATAATGATTTACCATGGACTCCATATTTCCGGAGGATACCAGAAAGGCCAGACGGGGTTCCCCGTAGATGCAGATACTTTCCGGATTTTTCCAGTCCGGCTGAGAAAGGATTGCCACACTGTAACCATGACTCTCCAGCACCCGGCCAATGATGGCCGGACCGAAGGATGGATGGTCTACGTAAGCGTCGCCGATGACATAGACAAAATCCGGCTGCGTGATCCCCTGCTCCTGTAATTCTTCTTTGGTTGCGGGCAAAAATCCCTGCTTCATGTAATAACTCCTATTCTTTTACCAGAAGCTCGTAGCTTCCGTCCAGCACCTGGTAAAAATCTCTGATATAATAATCGGCTATCCGACGGTTTTCCTCTTGCCGGGCGTCCGCGTAAACATCGTAAATCGAACATACTTTCGCACCCGCGCTTTTTCCGGCCCGGGCTCCGGCCGGCGTATCCTCGAAGACCAGACAGTCTTCCGGCTTTACCTCCAGTCTGTCTGCCACCTTCAGATAGATATCCGGCGCGGGCTTTCCCGCCCCTGCCTCACAGGAGGTCATCAGGCAGCCAAAATAAGGGGCAAGCCCAAGCCCCTCCACTACCGCATCCAGGAGTTCCCGGCCATTACTGGTGGCGATTCCGGCCTTAATGCCATGGGCTTTCAGATATTCCAGGAATTCCCGGGCGCCCGGCTTTAAAGGTACCTCATGGGCGTATTTTTCTTTGGACATGGCGATCCACTCTGCCTTGATGACTTCCAGGCTGTCCGGCAGGGAAAAACGGGTCTTAAAATATTCTGCCGTTTCCGAAAAGCTCATACCTTCAATGGCCGGCTGTAAATCTTCCGGTACCGTAAGCCCATGCTTGCCCATATATTCCACATCAATAACGCCCCACATCCACATGGAGTCTACCAGTGTTCCGTCCAGATCAAAAAGGACTGCTTTTATTCCATCGAGCATCCTGTCTCCTCCTTTAGGTTTCTTAGTTCTTTCTCGTAAAGTGGCCGACATTCCCCGGGAGCCAGACTTTCATCCAGCTTCAGGCTTCCCATGGAAAGTCGTTTCAGATAGGTAACCTCACAGCCGATAGCCTCGAACATTCGTTTCACCTGGTGATAACGTCCCTCCCGGATGGTTACTTCGATTTCAGATTCCGGGCCGGATTTTATAATACGAAGCCTGGCCGGAAGGGTCTTTTTCTCATCACCGATATCCAGCCCCTCCAGGAAATCCTGTACATGCTCCGGCTTTACCTGCCCCCGGATGCGGGCGTAATAGGTCTTGTTCACATGTCGTTTCGGTGAAAGCAGGTAATGGGCCAGCTTTCCGTCGTTGGTGAGCAATAGCAGGCCTTCCGTATCCCGATCAAGGCGGCCCACCGGGAACAGATCCGAACGGGCGTTCTCTGGCAGAAGCTCCAGAACCGTAGCAAGCTTCCGATCCTCGGTGGCCGAGATATATCCGGCCGGTTTATGGAGCATCCAGTATTCCACACTGGAAAAAGAGACTTCTTTTCCGGATACAAAAACCCGGTCCCCGTCCTGAAGCTTTGTTTCCGGCTTTGTGGCAGTCGTATCATTTACGGTGACAACGCCGCTTCGCAGAAGCTTCTTTACCTCGCTCCTGGTTCCGAAGCCCGCCTCACAGAGGTATTTATCCAGCCGCATCCTTACCACCTCCATCCGGGATAATATTTATTTTTCAGGCTTCCATTCGAAAGCTTTCCCCAGCCAAGCGGGAAGCCGTCTACACAGACCAGACACCAGTCTTTGGCCTTCCGGGAAACCAGATCCTCCAGATCCAGGGTTTCGCCCTTCAGATAGCGGATCACACGTTCGTCTTCAGCCTTTAGATCTACCGTATTGGCATAGTCCGTTTTTCGAAGCGCCATGGCAAGCGCCTGACTGGGCTCAAAACGCTTCTGCTTCACTTCGCCCAGATAGAGGCCTGTCCGCAGGAAGCGGAGGGAACGGATATTTTGATTCAGCAGCGGCTCAGGAAGCAGATAAAGCCTGCCGTCATAGAGCCGGAAACGTTCTATGTTCCAGTCCATACAGAGATCCTTTGCAAAATCCAGCCATTCCGTGGGAAGCTTTTTTAAGCTTCCCCGGGAATCCGCCTTCGCAGGCTTCATCGGAACAGAAGCCTCTTCAGCCGGTTTTTGCAGCAACGCTACGAAATGACCTTCTCCCTGTAAACGGTGGGGAAAGAGTCGTGCCGCCTCCACGCAGGCGCCCAGTCCCGGCGCAAAGCCAAGCTCTCTTCGAGATTCCGGCAAGGGCAGAGGTAGCAGGGAAAAGCCTTCCTCCTTCATCAGTCCTTCGATGGTTTCTTCATTTTCATGCCGGGAAAAGGTACAGGTGGAGTAAAGCAGAAGCCCGCCCGGACGGAGAAGCTTCGCCGCCGTATGTACGACATTTCTCTGGATTTGGGCATAATAATCCGGTCCCTTTTCCAGCCAGTCCTTTACCATAGAAGGCTCCTTTCGAAACATTCCCTCGCCGGAGCAGGGCGCGTCCACCAGAATTTTATCGAACCAGCCGGAAAAATACTCCAGAAGCCGCTCCGGGGCTTCACTGGTCACCAGAATGTTGCCGACGCCGAAAAGCTCCAGATTTTTAAGCAGCGCCTTTGCCCGGGAATTGCTGATATCATTGGCTACCAGAACGCCTGTTCTGCGAAGCTTGGCGGCCAGCTCCGTGGCCTTTCCGCCGGGAGCCGCGCAGAGATCCAGCACCCGGTCTCCCTCCTCAATGGGCAGACAGGCAGCCGGCGTCATGGCGCTGGGCTCCTGAAGATAATAGAGCCCCGCGGCGTAGTAGGGATGCCGGGAGGCCCGCTCCTGCTCCTCCAGATAAAAGCCATTTTTTGTCCAGGGAACCGGACGCAAAGAAAAGGCCGAAAGAGTCTGAAACTCTTTCGGACAAAGCTTTCCGGTATTGACACGGAGGCCCCGGTAGCCTTCGCTGTTTTCGTAGCTTTCTAGCCAGGCGTCATACTCGCCGCCCAGCAGTTCTTTCATTTCCTGTAAAAAGGTTTCCGGTAACTGTAACTGCATAGTTCCTCCGTTCAGGGATTATTCTTCGATAGGTAAGGACTGGGCCCGGTACCCCTCCGCAATCATATCCAGCTGTCGGTCAAAGCGCTCCAGCTGGTCGATATCGTTCATGGCATAAATCCGGTAAAATTCATCCTGAATTTTCAGGATTTCCCGCTTGTTGGCTACCCGGTAGAGATTCTGCAGGTTGTTCAGGATGTCAGCCACTATGTTGGCCTGTATCCGGAAGGAGATCTGGGCGTCCATAATCTCACTGCGCACCGTAGACATCTCATTGTCCAGAGTAATAATCGCGTCTGCCGCGTTATGCAGACGCTCCTTGATGTGATCCGGGATATTCCGCTTGTATTTGTACTGGAGGGAATGCTCCACCGTGGCCCAGAAATTCATGG
>CAKRTY010000118.1 GCA_934402125.1 uncultured Anaerosacchariphilus sp.
GAGATATCGCGGAGTTCTGCGGCTTTTCACAGGGCATGACGTATTCCTTTGAGAGCCCGAAGGTATTTGACAAGCTGCTTCTTGACGCGGAGGATCCCATGCGTCAGGCAATCCGGATCTCCAACCCACTGGGCGAGGATTTCAGTATCATGCGTACTACTTCCATGAACGGTATGCTGACTTCTCTGGCTACGAACTACAATCGCAGAAACAAGAATGTACGTCTGTACGAAATGGGCAATATCTATATCGCGAAGGAGCTTCCGCTTCAGGAGCTTCCGGATGAGCGGATGCAGTTCACCCTGGGTATGTACGGCGACGGTGATTTCTACAATATGAAGGGCGTTATCGAGGAGTTCTTCGATAAGCTGGGTATGCGCGATCGCGTACATTATGACCCGAAGGCCGGTAAGAATTATCTCCATCCGGGACGTCAGGCCAATATCTATTACGACGGCAAGCTGATGGGCTATCTGGGCGAGGTTCATCCGGTGGTTGCCGACACCTATGGCATCGGCGAGCGAGCCTATGTGGCTGTTCTGGATATGCCGGTGGTAACGGAGATGGCGACCTTTAACCGTAAGTATGAGGGAATTGCCAAGTTCCCGGCAGTAACCCGTGATATCTCCATGGTGATCCCGAAGGAGGTTCTGGCAGGCCAGATCGAAGAGGTGATTGAGCAGAAGGGCGGCAGCTATCTGGAAAGCTTCCAGCTGTTCGACATCTACGAAGGAAGCCAGATTAAGGAAGGTTATAAATCTGTGGCTTATTCTATCGTATTCCGCGGTAAGGACAAGACGCTGGAGGAGAGCGACATTTCCGCAGCTATGAAGCGGATCCTGAAGGGGCTGGAGGGCCTGAACGCAGAGCTTCGTCAGTAGCATGAAATTGTAAAACTTTTACAGGACATCGATCGAAAAGATCGATGTCCTGTTTTGGCTGACATAATGGTACGGATATGCTATAATATTTTTATATGAGCAATTTTGGACAGGAGGATAAGGTATGAAGGTAGGTATCGTTGGAGCGGGTATGACAGTGCCCTGGTTTCTGGAGGCGGCAGCCGGGATTCCCGCAATGGAAGTGACGGCTCTGTTTGCGCGAAATGAGGAGAAGCGAAAAGAACTTTGTGAGAAATATCAGATTCCGGCAGCCTATGACAGCTATGAAAAGCTGCTTGCGGATCCGGAGATTGACGTATTATATCTGCCGGTACCCAATCATCTGCATTACGCCTTTGCGAAGCAGGCGCTGGAGGCAGGAAAGCATGTGATTCAGGAGAAGCCCTTTACCGTGACCTGTGAAGAGGCAGAGGAGCTGGCGGCTCTGGCCCGGGAAAAGGGGCTGATTCTTTTTGAGGCGATTACCAATCAGTACAATGCCAACTATGAAGAGGTGCGAAAGCTTCTGCCGGGCGTGGGTGACGTGAAAATTGTGCAGCTGAATTTTTCCCAGTATTCCAGCCGCTATGAGGCTTTTAAACGGGGACAGATCGCGCCGGTCTTTGATCCGGAGAAGGCGGGCGGTGCGCTGATGGATCTGAATATCTACAATATCCACTTTGTGGCGGGACTTTTTGGAGAACCCAGGGCGGTTCATTATTTCCCCAATATGGAAAAGGGAGTGGATACCTCGGGAATTCTGCTGATGGAATATCCGAGCTTTCAGTGTGTCTGCATCGCGGCAAAGGATTGCGGAGCGCCGCTTTCCGTGAATATCGAAGGCGATAAGGGCTGTATCTTCAGCCATTCGAATTCCGGACGCTTTGAGGAGTTCAGTTATCAGGAAAATAAAAAGGATCCGGTGCATTATGAGCTGGCCTGCCGGGAGAATGCCTTTACGGAGGAGCTGACTGCCTTTACGGATTATTACGTAAGAAATGACCGGGCAGAATTTGACAGGCGTCTGGATCACAGCCTGAGCGTTATGCGGATTCTGGAACAGGCAAGAAAAGCTTAAGGGCAGGAACCGGAGGAAGGATATGTTTTATTCGATTCACAATAAGGAAATCCGGGAAATCAGCCTGGAGCAGCTGGATTTCCATGACATCTGTGTGGGGTATCTGACGCTGGATGAATTGAAAAGCTGTTATCAGGAGCTGGGCCTTTCGGAGGTGGCGGTGAAAGACTGTATGACGGATTTTACCCATTTCCGGACCAGTATGGATGTATATGATGAGTTCAGCTTCGGTATGATCAATATCGTGGATATCCTGAATCTGAGCACCCGTCGGAACCGGATTGGATTTTTTATTAAGAAAAATCTGTTTGTTATGGTGAAAATCATTGACAAGGAGGACAGCATCCGGCAGATGTTCCTGGACGCCATCGGACGGTTCCGTCAGAATGCCACTATGGAGAAGGTGATCTACGGTGTGCTGGAGCGTCTTTTGTCCAGCGGCAACCGGGGTCTGGTCATGACGGAACGGCAGATTATCGCCATGGAGCGGGAAGTGGTCAACGGCAAGGTGGATCCGGAGCTGAATACAGAGATTTTCGATCTGCGGAACCGGCTGTCTACGCTGAAGAATTATTACGAGCAGCTTATTGATATCGGAGAATCCCTGCAGGAGAATGAAAATGACCTGTTTGAGGAAGAGGATCTTCGTTATTTTAAGATCTTCACAGACAAATCCGAACGTCTGAGCAACAATACCCAGCTGCTCTGCGATAACCTGATTCATCTGCGGGAAGCCATGGACGCTACGCTGAACTACAATCTGAACAATACCATGAAGCTGTTTACCATGGTGACTATCATATTCCAACCGCTGACGCTGATCGTAGGCTGGTACGGTATGAATTTTAAGTTTATGCCGGAGTTGAACATGCGTTTCGGTTATCTGTATGTCATTATACTGAGCATTGTGGTGGTAGGCGCGATTCTGTACTGGTTTAAGAAGAGAAAGTTCTGACGGGACTTTTGTAAATAGAATTTTCAAAGGATAGGAACAATAGCATGAAAACAAGTGATTTCTATTATGATTTACCCCAGGAGCTGATTGCCCAGGATCCTCTGGAGGATCGCAGCAGCTCCCGCTTAATGGTGCTGGACAAAAAAACGGGACAGGTGGAGCACCGGATTTTCCGGGATATCGTCGATTACCTGAATCCGGGAGACTGTCTGGTAGTCAATAATACCAAAGTAATTCCCGCCCGTCTGATGGGCGTCAAGGAGGATACCGGCGCGCACATCGAAGTGCTGCTTCTGAAGCGGAAGGCCGACAATGTGTGGGAAACTCTGGTGAAGCCGGGAAAGAAGGCGAGACCTGGTGCCCGCATTGATTTTGGCGACGGCCTGTTAAAGGCTGAGGTCCTGGAAGTGGTGGATGAGGGAAACCGTCTGATTCGATTTGAGTTTGACGGTATTTTCGAAGAGATTCTGGATAAGCTGGGACAGATGCCGCTGCCGCCCTATATCACCCATCAGTTAAAGGATAAAAACCGTTACCAGACCGTGTACGCAAAGCATGAGGGCTCTGCGGCGGCGCCGACGGCGGGGCTTCATTTTACGCCGGAGCTTCTGGAGAAAATTCAGGAAAAGGGCATTAAGCTGGCGCATGTAACCCTGCATGTGGGCCTGGGTACCTTCCGGCCGGTTAAGGTGGACGATGTGACCCAGCATCATATGCATTCGGAATTTTATATGGTGGAAGAGGATCAGGCCAGACTTATCAATGAGACAAAGGCTGCGGGCGGTCGCGTGATCTGCGTGGGTACCACCAGCTGCCGTACCCTGGAGTCTGCCACTGGAGAAGACGGTATCCTGAAAGCGGGAAGCGGCTGGACGGAAATCTTTATTTATCCCGGATACCGGTTTAAGATCATGGACGCGCTGATTACGAATTTCCATCTGCCGGAATCCACCCTGCTGATGCTGGTATCGGCTTTCGCGGATAAAGAGAAAATCATGAAAGCGTATGAAAAAGCAGTAAGAGAGCGATATCGGTTCTTTAGCTTCGGAGACGCGATGTTTATCAAATAACATCGAAAATATATATTTAACAAACAAGAGCGAGGCCGTGGCCTCGCTCTTGTTTATCGTTGCAGTTTTTCTAAATCTTTGTAAAAGGCAGGGTAGGAGATGGTGACGCAGTCCGCGCCCTGAATCCGGGTTTCTCCGTCCACGTTCAGCGCCGCTATCGCAGCGGACATGGCGATCCGGTGATCCAGATGACTGTCGATGACAGCTCCGCGGAGCGGATTACCGCCTTCGATGATCATGCCGTCCTCAGTGGCCGTTACGTGAGCGCCCATGGCGGTGAGATTTTCCGTCATGACTGCGATCCGATCAGATTCCTTGACCTTCAGCTCGGCGGCATCCCGAATCAGGGTGGTGCCTTCGGCGAAGCAGGCCATCACAGCAAGGATGGGAAGCTCGTCGATGAGGGTAGGGATCAGATCACCTTCGATGGTACAGCCCTTGAGGGAGGAGGTACGGACCAGCAGATCTGCGGTTGGTTCCCCACTGTCTGCGTTTTCATTCAGGAGGGTTACATCGGCGTTCATCAGTCTGCAGACCTTTAGAATACCGTCCCGGGTGGGATTGGTTCCTACGTTTCGGATCAGAATCTCCGAATCCGGTGTGATACAGCCTGCCGCGATAAAGTAGGCGGCAGAGGAGATATCCCCAGGAACGTTAACCTTCTGTCCGGTAAGCTCTGGCTCCGGCTGAATCGTGGCGGTGGTTCCTTCTGTCCGCACGTCTGCGCCGAAGAAATGTAACATCAGCTCCGAATGGTTTCGGGACAGGGCCGGCTCTGTGACGCTGGTAGGAGCGTCTGCGTAAAGACCGGCCAGAAGGATGGCGGATTTTACCTGGGCAGAGGCTACCTTTGTGGTATAGTGAATGCCGTGGAGGGAACGTCCCTGAATCCGCAGGGGCGCGCAGCCGTTGCCGCGGATGCTTTCGATGGAAGCGCCCATCTGACTTAAGGGTTCGATGATTCGTCCCATGGGACGCTTCTGTATGGAAGCGTCTCCGGTCAGGGTGGTTTCGAAATTCTGGCCGCTTAGAATACCGGAAATCAGGCGGGTGGTTGTACCGCTGTTTCCGGCGTCCAGAAGCTGCTCCGGCGCGGAAAGACCGTGAAGTCCCCGGCCATGGATCAGAATCCGCTCGTTTTTATCCTCAACTGTGATCCCCAGGCGGCGGAAGCAGTCGATGGTGGAGAGACAGTCCGCGCCCCTTAAGAATCCGTTAACCTCTGTAGTGCCCTCTGCCAGGGAACCGAACATGACGGCCCGGTGGGAGATGGATTTGTCTCCGGGAATGGTAACTTCGCCGCGTAAGCGCTGTGTGCGTGTGAATTTCATAAAGGTTCTCCTAACGTTCATAAATGGTGTAGTGGTATCTGCGAAGAAGCTCTACCGCTTTTTTGTATGCATCCTCTTCATAAAGCTCTACCCGAAGCACAGCTTCCTCGAACTCCCGGTTGTGAATGATACCGATATTTTTCAGGCTGATGCCGCCGGAGGCCAGTATGGTAGCCAGGGTAGCGATGCCGCCTGCCTCGT
>CAKRTY010000119.1 GCA_934402125.1 uncultured Anaerosacchariphilus sp.
CACTGTAGGCATAGGTCATCGCAAAGGTCATCAGATTATGGGCTCCCTTACGGAAATAAGGATCCAGCTTCATGTATTCCAGGAAGTCATTCATCCAGCCCATATTCCATTTGAAGGAAAAGCCCAGGCCATCGTCCTCCGGTCTTCCCGTAACCATCGGCCAGGCTGTAGACTCCTCGGCAATGGTCACCACGCCCGGATTGCGGCCCAGCAGTACAGAATTCAGGTGCTTGAAGAACTCGATAGCCTCCAGGTTCTTATTGCCGCCAAACTTGTTCGGAACCCACTGACCTGCCTCCTTGCCGTAATCCAGATACAGCATGGAAGCTACGGCGTCTACCCGGAGTCCGTCCACATGGAACTCTTCCACCCAGTACAGGGCATTGGCAATCAGGAAGTTCTTGACCTCATTCATCTCATAATTGAAAATCTTGGTACCCCAGTCGGGATGCTCTCCCTTTCTGGGATCCGGATACTCATACAGGGGCTGGCCGTCGAAATCTGCCAGTCCATGGGCGTCCTTCGGAAAATGGGCCGGAACCCAGTCCAGGATCACGCCGATTTTCTTCTGGTGCAGATAGTCGATCAGATACATAAAATCCTTCGGGCTTCCATGGCGGGAGGTGGGCGCGTAATAGCCTGTCACCTGATAACCCCAGGAACCGTCAAAGGGATGCTCCGCAATGCCCATCAGCTCCACATGGGTGTAGCCCATCTCATGGACATAGTCCGCCAGCTCATGGGCCAGCTCCCGGTAACTGTAATAGCCGTCCTCGTCGGAACCGTGGGGATGCCGTCTCCAGGATCCCGGATGCACCTCGTAGATGGACATGGGCTCTTCCTTCGGTTTCTTCTTTTTTCTTGTATTCATCCAATCCCCGTCAGACCACTGATAACCGGAGATATCGGATACCTTGGACGCGGTTCCGGGCCGCAGCTCCGCTTCCGTCGCATAAGGATCTGCCTTGTAAAGCAGTCTGTGATCCTGGGACTCAATCAGATATTTGTAAAGACTTCCCAGCTGTACGCCCGGCACAAACAGCTCCCAGATACCCAGCGGATCCAGTCTCCTCATGAGATGGCTGCTTTCATTCCAGCCATTAAATTCACCGATGACATGCACCTCCAGCGCGTGTGGCGCCCAGACTGCAAAATGCACGCCCTTCTGTCCGTCCACCTCTGTCAGGTGCGCGCCCAGCTTCCGGAAAATATCGTAATGATTGCCCTGGCCAAACAGATACTGGTCAAAATCAGAGATAAAGCAGGACATCTCCGGCTTCTGCGCCTTTGCGTCCACTGTCTTTACCGCTGCTATTTTTACCGGTTTATTTCCCTGCGCGGCTCTCTTCGCCGCCTTCTCTGCCTCTCTTACTTTGGCGTCCGCCCGTGTTCTCTTCCCTTTCATAATCTCACCCCTGTTTTTTATTCCATAATAAATACCGCGCTGCCATACGCGGGCATTTCCCAGATAATTCTGCCGTCCCGAAGCTCTGCTCCCGTATCCGTCAGCGCTTCCCTTGCGCCCCCCGCAGATATCGGACAGTTGATCTCGAAATGAGCCGGATTGCTGTCATTGTTCACTGCCACAACTACAGCGCTGTCTCCCAGGATTCTGGCAAACGCATACTGCCGGTTGGTCAGCAGCAGCTCCCGGTATACGCCGTCGGTCAGCGCCGGATTCTCCCGGCGAATCGCTCCCAGCCTGCAGATCAGCCCTTTCAGCTCCGGTATCGGCGCCCTCTCTTCCATCTCGGAAAGCACCAGACGGGGACGAAGCCCGTCATCGCAGGCTCCTTCCTTCCGGCCCTCCACGCCCCACTCGCCGCCATAGTAGACGGACGGAATTCCGGGCAGCGTATACAGCAGTGTATATACCGACTGTAAAAAGCCTTTTTCATTTAGCTTATTGACAATCCGATCCACATCGTGATTCTCCACAAAGGAGTAGAGCCTGCAGCCCCTGTAGATACCGCCGTTCGCATCAAACTGCCGCCGGATCGTATGGGCGATCTCGAAATAATTGTGATCGTTGTGGCCGGAATACAGTCCCTTCCACAGCTCGTAGTTGGTCACCGAGTGAAGCGTCTCCGGATTCACCCAGCGGGCGTAATCCCCGTGAATCACCTCGCCCATCAGCCAGAAGTCCTCTTTCTTCTGGGAGGTCACCCACCGCAGCTCCTTCATAAAATCAAACTGCAGACAATCGGCGCAGTCCAGACGGATGCCATCAATATCAAACTCGTCAATCCAGAACCGTACCACGTCCAGAAGATAATCCTTCACGCCCCGATCCCAGAGATTCAGGTTCGCCAGTTCGAAGCAGTTGTGCCAGGCCTTATAATAAAAGCCGTCGTTATACTGGGTGTTGCCCTCAAAGCTCACGTCCTGATACCAGTAACGGTAAGGGGAGTTTTCACGGTTTTTCTGAATATCCTGGAAAGCGAAAAATTCCCGTCCCGTGTGATTGAATACGCCGTCCACAACTACCCGAATGCCGTTCTCATGGCACAGCTTCACAAAATGCTTCAAGTCCTCATTGTCGCCCAGACGGCTGTCCACCTGCTTATAATCCTTCGTATCGTAGCCATGGCTGGTAGACTCGAACAGCGGCCCGATGTAGGTGGCGGTAAAACCGCACTCCTTCATATGACGCACCCAGTCGTCCAGTTCCCTTAAGCGGTGTACCGTGCCCTCCTCTGTATGGGTCTTGGGCGCTCCCAGAAGCCCCAGCGGGTAAATGTGATAAAAAATGGCTTCTTCATACCATTTTGCCATCTTTTCTGCCTCCTTAAAAATCTCTTTTTACGAATAAATGCCATGCATAAACTGGTGAACCAGCGCCTCAATCTCTTCCTCCGAGATCTGTACCGCCTCCCGTCGGCTGGTTTCCTGCTTCATAACAATATAATACAGGACCAGTCCGATAAAACCTAAGGAAAACTGCCGCTGCCGACCGTGCATATTCCCCAGATCCGCGGCTGCGGAGATAAAAATCTGCTCAATCTCCTGCTGAAGCCTGAGAACCAGCGGACGCACCGCCTGATACGCCTCATTTCCCTTTGCGGAATGGTACAAGGCCACAAAAAGCGCTGAAAACTTCGGTTCCCGCGCCACAAAGGACGCTGCTGTCCGGGCGGCCGCGCACAGGGTATTCTTCAGATCCCCATGATAGGCGCAGGCTTCCCGAAGCTCCCTTCCGAAGCCCTCGCTCCGGCTCAAAAGCAGCTGTTCCAGAAGACCGTATTTACTTTTAAAATAATAATACAGCGTCGGCTTCGTCACACCGGATCGCTCCGCAATCTCCTGTACTCCTACTGCATCGTATCCTCTGGTGTAAAACAAATCCAGCGCTGTCTCAAGAATGATTTCCCTGTTGTCCATCTCTCTGCCTCTTTGTAAAATCGCATGGATTCCCTGTCTGGCTTCATTATATACCGAGCGGTATAGTCCGTCAAGGTTTCCGCCAATCTTTTCCCGGCTTTTTTATTTTTCAGAAATTTCCCCTGACATTGACTTTCTTTTCTGTATTTTTTATAATAGGGAAAGAGGGAAATGCGTGAAATATCCGAATAAGCGAGGTATCTTATATGGTCTTATCTGTAACTTTAAATCCCTGTATTGACAAAACAATTTATCTGGAAAATCTGGAAATCGGCGCTTACAACCGGGTAAAGAATGCCCGTGTGGATCTGTCCGGAAAGGGTCTGAATGTAAGTACCGTATTGAATAATCTAAAAGAAGAAACCATGTGTATGGGTCTGAATTTCCGGGATAACGGAAGTTTTCTGGAGCATACCCTGACCGCCCGGGGGCTGCCCTATTATTTTGTACATTCCCCGGGCGCCATCCGGAACAACATCATGCTTTTCGACCAGTCTACGCGCACCATGACGGAAGTCAATGAAGCCGGACCCAACGTCCCCTTTGCTTCCATTGAAAAACTGGTAGATGAGATCGACGTACGGCTGGATCACACCCACATTCTGGTCCTAAGCGGCAGTGTGCCGCCCGGCGTTCCCGCCAATATTTATCAGAGACTGATCCGGCTGGCCCATAAAAAGGACGTCAAAACCATATTGGACACCGCCGGAGAACCGCTCCTGCTGGGTCTGGAGGAAAAGCCTTTCCTAATCAAGCCCAACAGCAAGGAATTTGAGCAGGCCTTTAAGAGTGAATTAAAGTCCGGCAAGGGACCGCTGGAGGTAGCCCGCCAGGTCGTAGACAGCGGCATTCCTTACGTATGTATTTCCATGGGCGCAGATGGAGCCCTGCTGCTGGATAAGGAACATACTTACCGGGCCAAAGCCGTTCCGGTGGAGGCCAAGGGTCTCACCGGCGCAGGCGATTCCATGGTGGCCGGCATGTGCTATGCCCTCCGGAAGCGCCTGGACACCGCCGATATGCTCCGCTATGCCATGGCCTGCGCGGCCGGTTCTGTACGGCAGGAAGGTACCCTGCTTGCCCGGGAGGCCGATGTGAAGGAGCTGCTGCCCCAGGTGGAGCTGGAGATCATCGCATAGAAGTTCAGGCTTCCGCCTTTTTCGCTTTCTCCATAGCTCTTGTCTCCCGCACAATCCCCGGGAAGGTTTTTAGAAACAAAACCGTCGTCATGGTGGCAGCCAGAATATCCGCAATGGGCTCCGAGAAAAAGGCCGCCTCTGCGGATACCAGCCTGGGAAGCAAAAGCAGTCCGGAAAAATAAATCAGCTTCCGGAAGGCCGAGCAGAACAGCGCCCGCCTTACATGACCGAGAGCCGTCGTCTCGTCCACCAGCGGATACTGTACCGCCAGGGGCACAATCATGGCTGTAAAGATCTTAATATACCGCACGGAACGCATACGAATCGCCGCGTCCTTTGTAAACATTCCCACATAGAAGGGTGACAGGGTGTAAGTGAACACCATCATCAGGCTGCAGAAAATCATGCAGAGTCCGGTGATGCACCAGATCGCCTTTTTAATGCGCTCCGCGTTTCCCATTCCGTAATTAAAGCTGACCACCGGCTGGCTTCCCAGGGTAATCCCGCTCATGGGCATGGTAATGAGCAGAAGATAGCTCTGCACAATGGTGGCGCAGGTAACCAGAATATCGCCCTCGCCCGGACCCCCGTAGCGCTGCAGCACCGTATTCAGCACAATCAGCAGAATACTGTCACTGGCGATAATCAGAAACGGAGAAAAGCCAAAATTTACGATTTTCCGCATGGTATGCTTCCCGAAACCGCCCCAGCCAAGCCTTATGGGCATTCTTTTTCCCCGCAGGCTCACCAGCACAAAGACGGCAGACGCAAACTGGGACAGGACGGTCGCAGCAGCCGCGCCGGCCACTCCCATATGAAAGCCAAAGATAAAGACCGGATCCAGAACGATATTGAGTATGGCTCCCAGCATGACGGTCACCATACCCAGACCGGAAAAGCCCTGGGCGATCAGAAAACTGTTCATACCTGTGGACAGCAGCGCAAATACGGTTCCCATCGTATAGATG
>CAKRTY010000120.1 GCA_934402125.1 uncultured Anaerosacchariphilus sp.
ATGGATGAAAAAAGTACTGGTGCTGATGATGTGCGGCGCGCTGGCAGTTCCGGCGGCGGGAATGGCGCAGCCTATGGTGGCGCAGGCGGAAGAAACAGATACGGCTGACGCAGCATATAAAACAAACGCCATTTCACTGTTGAAACAGTATTATTTAAAAGAACAGAAAGCAATAGCGAATCAAGGGAAAAAAGAGGAAGCGGAGAAGTATAGAGACGGACAGATCGAGTTAATTAAAAGTGATGAAGTTACGTCTAAAAAGGTAATTGATGGAATTGTAAGTGATGCAGAGGCACAGTTTAAGGCCTATGGCACACCCTCTGCCACTCCTGACGATAGCGACACCCCCGACACCACCCCGACGACCACCAACAATAACATTATGGTGGGCGGTAACTGGGTCACCCCGGTGGCCAACGCGGGCCAGCAGGTCAACGTGGTGCTTCCGGTGGTCAACATGGGACGTACCCGTGTGAAAAATGTGGTAGTGACTCCGGCCATCAGCGAGGACGCGGCAAAATGGCCCTTCGAGATTGAAACCTCCAACTACAGCCAGACTATCGACCGTCTGCCGGGTACGGATGACGGCGGTACAGATATGGAGCGGCGCCGGGAGCTGACCTGGACGCTGAGAACCCGGAAGGACGCTCCCAGCGGCTATATGCCCATTTCCTTCAACGTAACCTTTGAAAATGATGATAAGAGCCTGAGCAACGTAACCCTGACTTCCTATGTAAAAGTAGTGGGAACCACAGGAATCTCAGCAGACGGCAAGTCCTCTACGCCCCGTGTCATTGTAACCGGATTTTCCACCAGTCCGGAGACCGTACACGCAGGCGACACCTTCACGCTGACCCTGCACATGCAGAACACCTCCAAGGCTACCGCGGTAAAGAATATGGTATTTGATATCCAGGCAGCCAGCGAGAGCACCGATACCACCTATGTGGCGGCTTCCTTCCTGCCCACCGCAGGCTCCAGCACCGTATTTGTGGACAAGATTGCGGCAGGCGCGAACAAGGACATCAGCATTGAGCTGGAGGCCCGTTCCGACCTGGCTCAGAAGCCTTACGTCATCAATGTAAAGATGGATTATGAGGACGAGAGTGTCAACGCTTATCAGAATACCGCCAGCGTATCCATTCCGGTGCGTCAGGAGGCACGAATTGACACAAGCAGTATTGAAGTGACACCCCAGTCCATCGAGGTAGGCGGAGAGGCCAACGTGTCCTTCAGCCTCTATAATATCGGCAAAACCAAGCTTTACAATGCTTCTGTAAAATTCCAGGCAGATTCCGTCACCGGCGGCGATACCTATCTGGGCAATATCGATCCGGGCGCAACCGGTTCCGTGGACGCGTATCTGAGCGGCGCGGCAGCCACCACAGACGATGGCAAGGTGAAAATTCTCATTACCTTTGAGGACGAGTCCGGAGAAAAAACAACCATCGAGAAAGAGATGGAGCTCTATGTGACGGAAATGACGAATTATGACGATGGAATGATGGACGACGGAATGATGGACGACGGCAGCCAGTCCCAGGGCGGCTTCAAGCTCTGGTATGTCCTGGTTCCGCTGGTGCTTATTCTTGCGGCCGTTGCGGCAGTTATCATCATTCGTAAGAAAAAGGCAAAGAAAGCGGCAGCTCTTCTGGACGCAGAGGATCTGGACGGCCTGGAGGAAGTGGATCTGGGCGAGGACGCAGAAGACACTGACGACGCAGACGATACAGAAAAGGAGTAATCCATGAGTTTTAGCGATTTGCTCAAAATGAGTCTGAGCAGCCTCTGGAGGCGGAAGCTCAGAACAGTTCTGACGGTGCTGGGCGTAGTTGTAGGAACGGCTTCTATTATGGTTATGATTTCCCTGGGACTGGGACTCAGCAAGTCCAATATGGAACAGATCGAGCAGTACGGAGGCCTGACCACGATTACGGTCTATCCCAACGAAAATGGCGGAATGTATTACGGCGGGGGCGGCATGGCCATGTCTGCGGAAAGCAGTACGTCGGGCTCTGCCGACAATGAGCCGATCCGGATCAATGACACCATGATAGAGACGCTGGCAGCCATCGAACATGTGGAGATTGCCTCCCCGGTTCTCTCCACCTCAGCCATTGCCAAGTATGGAAAATGGGAGGCCTATCTGAATATTCAGGGCATGAGTAAGGAAGCCCTGCAGAAGATGAACCTGGAGCTGACAGAGGGAAGTGAACTGCCGCTGTCGGATTCGGAGCTGAAATTCTTATACGGCAATACGGTAATTACAGACTTTTATGACGCAAAGACGAACCAGTATTACTGGGATACGGGCCAGCTGGCAGACATTGATTATATGAAGGATCCGCTGTTTATCATTTTCGATACGGACGCCTACTGGAACAGTAAAAATGGCGGTACGGACGAGAACGGAGCTCCGGTGGCAGCGCCGAAGAAGTATCTGGTTCCGGCCTGCGGCGTGATGGCGGGTACAGAGAATGACTATACGGAGAATTCCAACAGCGTGCTCTGCGATGTGGAAGCGCTGAAAATGCAGCTGAAAAAGATTTATAAGGGAAAGGCCATTCCGGGTCAGCCGACCACCAAGTCCGGCAAACCCTATAAGGAGATTTATTACGATTCCGCCTATATCCGCGTGGACGATATGAAGAATGTCAAGGCTGTGCAGCAGGAGATCAAAAACCTGGGACTGCAGGCCAGCAGCAACGCGGAGTGGATGGAGCAGGTGCAGCAGAGCTCCCGTTCCATTCAGGCAACCCTGGGCGGTATCGGCGCCGTATCCCTGTTCGTGGCGGCGATCGGTATCGCGAATACCATGATGATGTCCATCTATGAGCGTACCAAGGAAATCGGCGTCATGAAGGTGCTGGGCTGCGATATGGCGGCTATCCGGAATATGTTTCTGGCAGAGGCCGGCTTCATCGGTCTGATCGGCGGCGTAGTGGGAATCATGCTCAGTTATATCATCTCGGCGGTCATTAATTTTGTGGTGAGGGAGAGCTATTATTCCAACATCTCCTATATACCTCCATACCTGACCCTGCTGGCGCTGGTATTTGCGGTGGTGATCGGTATGCTGGCCGGATTGTTCCCAGCGCTTCGGGCTATGCGCTTAAGCCCTCTGGCAGCGATTCGAAACGAGTAAGAGAAAAGCCCGGAAGAGGGCGGCAGATAGAAGTAAAGACGGTAAGAGAGTATGAAAAAGAACGGCAAAAAGAGACGGAAAAGAGCATTACTCCGGCTGCAATATGTTCTGACGGGAGCGGCGGTGGTCTGCGTGGCAGTCATTGCCCTGCTTCTGGTCAATGTACTCCGAGACGAGAAAGAGAGCAGACCTGGCAGCGACGCCGGATCTGCTCTTTTGGAATCGGGGGAAGATACAGCTGCGGCAACGGAAACAGAAATAGAAACAGAAACAACGACAGATGGGCAGCGGGACGAAAGAAAAGAGGACGTTCTGCAAAGTCCGGAAGAGCTGGCTTCGGAACCCGGGGTTCCACGTATCCGTATCGTATTGGATCCCGGTCACGGCGGCCCCGGAACCAGCGACGAGCAGGAGCTGGGCGCGAAATACAGGGATACCTTTGAAAAATATCTCACCCTGAAAATCGCCCGGGCAGCAGGGCAAGAGCTATCCACCTACGGGAATGTGGAAGTCCTGTACACAAGAGAAACAGACAAAGCCATGACCTTGAAGGAGCGGGCGGCCTATGCCAAAGCTGTGGACGGGGACTGCCTGATTAGCTTTCATCTTAACGCTTCCGAGGAGCATAATTTCTTCGGCTCTGAAGTATTTACCTCAGCCTTCGGAAGCTATTACGCCTGGGGCAACGGCGTCGGAGAACAGGTGCTGAAGCAACTGGAGGCAGATGGCTTTGTATCCAAAGGGGTGAAAACCAGATTGGGCAGGAAGGGGTCTGACTATTATGGCATTATCCGCGAAAGTAAAGAACAGGGAATTCCCGCGATAATCATTGAACACGGTTATATGGATCAGGACGGCGACTGGAGCCGTATGGATACCGATGAGAAGCTGATACAGCTTGGAAAAAGCGACGCTGCCGGAATCGCCGCGTTTTATGGTCTGCAGAAGGGCAAAAATCTGCCGGAGCTGCCGGAAAGGGATATCGTGGAACCGGCTTCCTCTCCGGTGCGTCCCGACACCACCGATCCGGTCAACGTCTGCTACACACTGAGCCGCCAGGATACGGCGAACGCTCAGATCACCCTCCATGCCGAAGACCCCGACAGCCGCGTCATGTATTATGATTACAGTACGGACGCAGGGGCTACCTGGTCCGAACTGTATCTGTGGCCGGAAGGAACTGGCGATGATATTACATTTAAGATCCCCGTGACGGAAGCCGAGGAGGAGAAGCTACTTATAAGGGCGTATAATACTTATGAATTGAGGACGGAAGCTTATAAAAGTGAATAAAGACGGACGAAGCGAGAGAACTCCCCTTTCACCGGGTTTAGCTTGTTTTCCGCCGCTTCCATTTGCGCTGGCAGCGCCTGAAGGAGCCACTGTCTGAGGCCCTTTAGGGCCGAGTTTGGCGGTCAGGCGCGAATAAGCCGCGCGAACGGAAGCAGGAAAACAATGCGTTCCCGGTGAGAGGGGAGTTCTCTCGCTTCTGTGTATCGAATTAAGATTCTTTAAGCCCGAGTAGCTTAGCTCCATTCTTATAGAGAATTTTCTCCAATTCCTCCTCCGTAAAGCCAATTCGTCTGATGTACTCCACATCCTCCTTCTGGCCGCTCCAGGGAGAATCGGTGGCAAAGAGAATCCGGTCAATGCCGTGATTCCGGCTCATGCGGAGAATCTGCTCCGGCAGGGCCAGGCGCAGAATATAGGCCAGATCCATATAGTAGCTGCCGCCAATCAGAAGCTGCTCGGATTCATTTTCCATATCGTGTCCGCCCAGATGGGCCAGAATCAGTTTGGAGGTGTCCCCCTTATCATTCGGGAACACATCTTCAATCATATGATGCAGTCTGGCCGGAGTGGCATTTACCTGGCGCGGAAAGCCCAGATCCCGGCCGCAGTGGATGGACACGAGAAGCCCCAGCTCGGTAGCATAGCCGATGATACGCTCATAGCGGATATCATCGATGTAAGTGTTCTGATAGGTGGGATGGAGCTTAATGCCCTTCAGTCCCATATCCCGGATAGCCCGGAGCTCGCCCTTGTAGTCGGGGGAATCCGGGTGGATACCGCCGAAGCTGATGATAGACAGGCCGTCCTCGTCCGGCTCCTCATGGGTGATGGAGCAGGCAAATTCATTGATGTGGCGGAACTGGGAGGGCTTCGTCACGATGGGAAGCACCACCGAATGGGTGACCCCGGCCTCCTTCATAGAGTGCTTCAGATCCTCCAGAGTGCCGTCCGTGTAGGCCACCACCCGGCCCACCTGCTCCAGGTTGCAGACCGCCCGGTGAGCCACTGTGTTCGGAAATA
>CAKRTY010000121.1 GCA_934402125.1 uncultured Anaerosacchariphilus sp.
ACCCACGGTCATGTGTTTAACGAGAAGAATCTGCCGCAGCTTCATAAGGGCGACATTCTGCTTCACGGACATACCCATGTGCCGGTATGCAGGGAGACGGAGGATTACATCTATCTGAATCCCGGATCCGTGTCGATTCCGAAGGAGGACAGCTGGCATGGCTATATGCTTCTGGAGAATGGCACCTTTACCTGGAAAGATTTAGATGGAACAATACAGAAGGAATTTCGGCCGGAATAAAATCCGGCCTTTATTCTTCGATGTGTTCCAGTCCCTGACACAGAATGTTGACCACATGGTCGTCAGCCAGAGAATAGTAGATGGTTTTGCCGTCCCGGCGGAATTTTACCAGCCGGTTCTGCTTTAAAACCCGCAACTGGTGGGAGATAGAACTCTGGGACATCTCCAGCCCCGCGGCGATATCGTTGACACATTTTTCCCCTTCCCGGAGAACAAACAGAATCTTAATCCGCGTAGAATCCGCGAATACCTTAAAAAATTCAGAAAGATAATACACCTCGTCATCGGCGGGCGTCAGTTCGCTGCTCAAAAACAATCCCTCCTTTTGGAAATCTTTGATAAAACTGTATTTATTTTAACATAAGAAAAAAAAGGTGACAAGAATAATATTTGAAAATATGATGATATGAGAATATGTGTATACGGATTCATATATAAAAAACAGTGGAAAAACGTCACAGACTGGAGCTTCTGAAAAAAGTGCTGTAGGGATAAAAGTACGAAGACAGCAATTTCCCAGAAAAAGGAAACTGAAATTGTCCATTATTGCTTGAAATAGGGCTGAAAAACAGCTATAATTAAGATATCTATGAGCAGGGAAAACCATAAGAATACGGAGAGCATTTGGATGAAAAAGTTCAGATATACAGGTAAGAAAATTGCGGCGCTGGTGCTGGTGGGGGTTATGAGCTTCTCCATTACCGCGTCGGCGACCACAGAGTCGGAGATCAAAAAACAGCAGCAGGCCACACAGAAGCAGTTAAATGAGATCAATTCCCGGATGAAGTCCATCGAGAGCCAGCGGAACAGCGTACTGAGCCAGGTGAATTCCCTGAATTCCGAGCTGACGACGCTGGTGCTGAACATGGAGCTTCTGGAAAGTGACATTGAGGCGAAGGCGGAAGAGGTGGAGCAGGCCCAGGCAGATTACGAGGCGGCCAAGAAGAAAGAGGAAGAGCAGTATGAGGCTATGAAGCTCCGGATTCAGTACATATACGAGGAGGGTGATATGGATTATCTCTCTCTGTTTCTGCAGGCGGAGAATTTCTCGGATTTCCTGAACCGGGCAGATTTTGCCCAGGAGATTCAGACCAAGGATCGGGAGATGTTTCTGGAATATCAGGAGACCAAGCAGGAGGTAGCGGATCTGCTGGAGGAGCTGGAGCAGGAAAAGGCCGACATGGAGGATCTGCAGGAGGAGTACGAGGATCAGAAGAAGAATACAGAAGCTGCTCTGGCGCAGAAGAAGGCAGAACAGGCCGATTATGACAGTCAGCTGGCAGCCGCCAAATCCCAGGCAGCCACTTATAAAAAGCAGCTGCAGGAGCAGCAGAGCCAGCTGAAGAAGCTGGAAGCAGAGCGGAAGAAAAAAGAACAGGAGGCTGCCGCTGCGGAAGCCAAGAATAATAATAAGACAACTACAGGAACCATTTCATCCGGATCCGGCAGCAGTTCCGGCAGCGGATCCTCAGCCACCGTGTCCGGCGGCGGCTCCGGCGCGTCTATCGCCAGCTATGCCTTAAAGTTTGTGGGCAATCCCTATGTGTCCGGCGGTACCAGTCTGACCAACGGCGCGGACTGTTCCGGCTTTACCTGGGCAGTGTACCAGAATTTTGGCATCTCCATTCCCAGGCAGTCTGACGCTCAGGGACATTCCGGCAAGTCTGTCAGCTATGCGGACGCCCAGGCAGGAGATATCATCTATTATGGCGGTCATGTGGGAATCTATATTGGCGGAGGACGTATCGTCCATGCCAGCACAGCCAAAACGGGTATCAAGATCAGCTCTGCCACCTACCGGAGTATTTTATCGGTGCGGAGATATTATTAAAATGAAATAAACAGACAGCGTGTACAGGCGTCTGCTTTCGGGAAACCGGAGGCAGGCGTTTTTTATGTGAAAAATTCATTCTGATTTTCCAGGCATGTTCTCTTTTTAGAAATTTTTGAAATATCACTTGACTATAATGTATATATATGATATATACATTATACAAACACAACACACACAGAAAAAGAGCAAGAGGAAGGGTCTATGAATATCATCATCAGCAATTCCAGTGGTAAGCCCATCTATGAACAGATCACAGCCCAGATTAAGGGGCAGATTATGAATGGCTCCCTGAAGCCGGGAGAGGCGCTGCCCTCCATGCGGCTTCTGGCAAAGGAACTTCGGATCAGTGTGATTACCACCAAACGGGCTTATGAGGAGCTGGAACGGGAAGGCTTTATCACCACGGTGGTGGGCAAGGGGAGCTTTATAAAGGAAGCAGATCAGGAGTTTGTCCGGGAAGAACGGCTGCGGGCTGTGGAAGGGCACCTGCAGGCGGCGGTGGACGCGGCCAGACAGTGCGGCATGGAAGAGACGGAGCTGGTGGACATTTTGAAGCTGTTATTTGAGGAGGCGTAGATATGGGCAGTGCCATAGAAGTAAAAAATCTGACAAAACAGTATCCGGGATTTGCGCTGAAAGATGTGAGCTTTCAGATTCCGGAGGGCAGTATCGTCGGTTTTATCGGAGAAAACGGCGCGGGAAAAAGCACGACGATAAAGGCGATCCTGAATTTGATAAAGCGGGACGGTGGAGAAATTACACTGCTTGGTGAGCCGGACGGCGCAAAGGACGAGACATTGAAAGAACAGATCGGCGTGGTCTTTGACGAGAATTGCTTTCCGGATTATCTGAACCGGAGGGATGTGAACCGGATGCTGAAGGCCATTTACAGAGGCTGGCAGGAGGAGCGCTTTGGAAAGCTCTGCGAGCGGTTCGGTCTCCCAGAGAAGCAGATGATCAAAGAATATTCCAGAGGTATGAAAATGAAACTTTCCATCGCGGCGGCTATGTCCCATCAGGCCCGGCTTCTGATTCTCGATGAGGCGCTCAGCGGTCTCGACCCGGTGGTGCGTGCGGAGATTCTCGATATGCTCCGGGAATTTGTTATGGACGAGCGGCATACGGTGTTCCTGTCCTCCCATATCACCAGCGATATCGAGAAGATCGCGGATTACATTTTGCTGATTCATAAAGGGGAGATTCTTCTATATGAAGACAGGGATACACTGTTGGAGGAATACGCCTTGATCCGGTGTAGCGCCGAAGAGGCCGCGAAGCTGAATCCGGCCATCGTGGTGGGTGTCCGCCAGGGCCGGTTCGATACGGAGGTACTGGTGCGAAGCCGGGAAGGACTGGAAGCAAAGGAGCATCTGGTTATGGATCGGGCAAGCCTGGAGGATATTCTTCTTTATACGGCGGGAGAGCCGGGAAATGAGAGGTGTGCGGGATGAAAGGACTGATTTTGAAGGACTTGTATACACTGCGGCAGATGGGGAAGATCTATCTGATTTGCATGGTGTGCCTGGTGATCTGGGGCCTGGTTACAGACAATCCAACCATACTTTCCAGCCTGCTTCTGGTATATGGGCTGATGCTTTTAATTACGACAGCCTCCCACGATGAAGCCTCCCATTTTAACCGGTACGCGCTGACCCTTCCCCTGACGCCAAAGAAACTGGTACAGGCGAAATACCTGTTTGCGCTGCTTCTTTTCACGGTTATGGTGACGCTTGGGATTCTGGTCGGCGCAGGTATGCTTGCGGTGCTGGGAGCAAAGGCAGAGATGGGGTACGGAGAGCTTCTGGCGTCCACATGTTCCATCAGTTGTATTTATCTGATGACAATTGTTTTCATATTGCCCTGCATCTATAAATTCGGTGTAGAAAAGTCCCGGTTTATATTTGTAGCGACTTACCTGCTTGTATTTGCCGGCTTCGCGCTGCTGTTCAGTATAGATAACATGAAAACCTGGCTTTCCGGACTGGGTGATCGGGGATTCCTGTCCATAGGCGCAGCCTTCGGAGCGCTGGCTGTCGTGGGGCTGATTGTGTCCTACCATATTTCCATCCGGATTGTGGAAAAGAAGGAATGGTAAGGAAAGCGCTTTCGAAAATCTTAAGAAAGATTTCAGAAAAAGAGTCTGGCAAATCAGGCTCTTTTCTTTTATACTGAAGAACGGACAAAAGACGACAAAAAACGAAGGAGACCCTATGACCGGACGACAGAAAAAAAGAGCCTGGATTTTCACAGGAGCGGTGTGTACCATGCTTGGCATGGGTGCTTTTATCGGCCAGGTATACGCCCAGAGCCTGGAGGAACCGGTGCTGACTACGTCGGAGGAAGCGCTTCCGGATGTGTTGGAAGCGGAAGATACGAAGGATTTTGTGACAGAATACACAGATGATGAAGAAAGAACGGAGAATACGGAGGAAAATCTGCCGGAGGACTGGAATCTGATTCTGGTCAATAAGACCCATCCGATTCCGGAGGATTATCAGGTGGAGCTGAAAAGCATTGGCAGCGGACATCAGATTGACGCCCGGGCCTATGATGATTTCAGAGCCATGATTCAGGCCTCAAAAAAGGACGGGGTGACCATTTATGTGACCTCCTCCTACCGGGATCTGGAAAAGCAGATTACCCTGTTTGAGAAAAAGACGGATTCCTATGTGAAGCAGGGATACTCCCTGGAGGACGCCAAAGCGAAAGCGGGGCAGGTGGTGGCGGTGCCCGGCACCAGCGAACATCATCTGGGACTGGCTCTTGATATGGTTTCCTCAGAATACCGGAGACTGGACGAAAAACAGGAACAGACAAAGGGCTTTCAGTGGCTGAAAGAGCATAGCTGGGAATACGGCTTTATCCTGCGCTATCCCAACGGGAGCACGGACATAACAGGGATCATCTATGAACCCTGGCATTTCCGGTATGTGGGCCTGAAAGCGGCAAAGGAGATCTACGAAAGCGGCGTGACGCTGGAGGAGTACCTGGGCGCGAAGCCTGTCGCAGAAGGCGAGGCAGTGACCTATGATTACCGGCCGGAGAGAAAAGAAGGAGCTGATTAACCGGAAAAATCCGGGAAATAATTGACAATTTAAGGAGGGTAATATATCATAAAATTATAAATGCAGTAGATTGAAATGAAGCAAAATGGACAATCTGTTACCTGATTATGGGGAGGAAAACGACATGGAAATTACGGTGTTTCTTGACAGAATATTGGTGGTTGCGGTATGTATCTTTTTTGTGTTAGGCGTTGTGTTTTACTTCAAAGGAAGAAAAATAAAAAGCTATAAAAAGAGCCTGAGCTGTTTCGGCGTCTATGTTGTATTGAAT
>CAKRTY010000122.1 GCA_934402125.1 uncultured Anaerosacchariphilus sp.
GAAGAGAAGCATGGCAAACTTAAATACGAGACAGATTAAATGTTTGGAACTCTTATTAAATGAACAGGATTTTCGTTCCGCAAAATATCTGGCGGAAAAACTTCAGGTGTCGGATAAAACAATTTTACAGGATATTAAGGCGATTCAGGAATACCTGGATCCTTTTCACGTGACTTTGATCCGAAAGACGGGGAGTGGGATTTATCTTCCGGAAAAGGTCAGGGGAAATCAGGAAATTTTGAACGGCCTTCGAAACTGTGAAGATACAGAAGGGCCGGTTCCGGCGGAGTTCCGAAGAAAGGAAATGATCAAGCGCCTTCTTCTGATGGACGAAAGCAGCCTGTCCATTCAGAAGCTTTCAGATGAATTTTATGTGAGCCGGGCCAGTATCGTGAATGATTTTAAAGCGGTGGAAAACTGGGTGGCAGATTATGGCCTGGAATTGATCAGCAGCCGGAAGGGCAGAAGCCTGGCAGGACCGGAAAAAGGTGTTCGTCACGCCGTTGCAGCCTGGGTGAGGGAAAACGATCCGTCGAAAAATACAGAGCTTACCCCGGGGGAATACATGCAGTCTGGGGAAGAAGGTACCCGTTTTATTCATACGGGCTTTTTTACAGAGGAAGAAATAGCGCTGTCGGGAGAAGTGATGCAATATCTGGAGCAGCAATGCGGTCATACGGTTACGGAACCATATTACAGCTATCTCAGGGATCACATTCTGATTTGCGCTTCCAGAACCCGAAGAGGACATTTTATTGAATGGGATGAACAGAGATTTTTGAAAATTCAGCCGGCGCTTATGAAGCTGGCCAGAGAGTTACTGGAAATTATCCGTCGGCACTGGCAGGTAGAAGAACGGGAAAGCTGTTATCTGTACCGGTATCTGGTGTCTTCCGACGTTTTGCCCGGAAAACAGGAAAGCTTGGGAAAAACTCTGCAGCTTTGCAGGGAAGAAACAGATATGGCGCCGGTTCTGGTAAAGGACTTGAGTAAATATATGTTAAAAGCGCTGAGAATTACAATAGAACCGGATTCTCGACTGCTGGAAGGTCTGGTTCAGCATATGCGCCCTTTGTTGAACCGGGTAAAATATGATATTCGGATTCAGAGCCGGATTCTGGAAGATATGGAAGAAAATTACGGCGAGCTCCTGGGGCTGTGTCAGGCAGTTCTCTGGTGTATCTGTAAAAAATACGGAATAAAGGAAATCAGTATAAAAGAGGTTTCTTATATTGCGATTTATTATCAGGCCATGCTGGAAGAAAAGCGCATGGAGAAAAAGATTCTGGTGGTTTCCAACAGTGGCTTTGGAACGACCCAGCTTCTGGTGACAAAGCTGCATCCGTATTTCCCAACCTATCAAATTGTGGACGTGGTGTCTATGATTCAACTGGAAAAGCTGCAGCAGATGGAAGAACTGGATTTTATTATCTCAACGGTACCGTTGAAGAATATTACAGTTCCATGCATCCAGGTATCCGGCGTTCTGTCGGACGCGGATATCCGGAATATTCAGGACACGATTGCAGCCAGCTGGCTGGAGTCGGATTTTTCGCTGGAACGGCTGGAAAAGCAGTTTGATGAAGGAAAGTTTGAACTGTATACTGTGGATCAGGTAAAGGATAATTTTTTCCGGGGCAATATGCCTTATCAGGGGAAACGCCTGTCATGGGGACATTGTCTGCAGGTTGCTATGGGTATCAACGCGGACGAGAGAACCTATGTATACCGGAGAGAAAATGAAACAGAGGTCTGGCACCTGGCCAGCTATGCCCGTACCTATGACGGGCTGCTGGAGCAGCTGGCAGAGTCCTATCAGATTCTTTGCAGTTCAAAAGGCCGTGAAAGAATGGAAAAATGCTATCAGACGGAGGATCTGCGCCAGATATTTCTCTGAATTTTACAGCATGGTTCCGCCGGAACAGTCAAGAATAGCGCCGATGATTTGGCGGGAACGGGGAGAGCAGAGGAAGGCTGCTATGTTTCCTATGTCTTCTGGAGTTGCCCAGCCAATTCGCAGTTCCTTTTCTTTGGCTTTACATTCGGGGGAATCCGGATCCTGATAGTAATTGCTGAGTACATAACCCGGAACAATGGCATTAACAAAGATACCGTCATCAATGAGATCATTTGCCATACGCTGTGTCATGGTTGCAATAGCTCCCTTGGCAGTGGCGTATGGTATTTTGTTGTGGCTGGTGCTGTGAAACGCTGCCTTGGCAGAGATATTTACAATATGTCCGCCATGGCCGGAGCGTTTGCATTCTCGTACAAAAGCCTGAGACACGGTAAATACCTGAGTAAGACAACCGTCCATGCAGGTCTGCCACTGGGAAAGGGAAAGCTGTTCCAGGGGAATGTTTTTTGGATCTCCGCCGGCAGCATTGTTGATGAGAATATCCAGGGTGGGGAAAAAGGAAAGCGCTTCCCGGTAAAAGCGTTCGATCTCGTCTGAAAGGGTAAGATCAGCATGAATCGCCTTCACCTGAACGCCATACTGTTCTGTGAGTTCCCGGGTAAATGCCAGGGCTCCTTCGGTATCGGAGCGGTAGGCCAGTGCCAGGTGTACGCCTTCTGAAGCCAGGATCCGGGCAATCCCGGCTCCAATCCCCTTGGTTCCGCCTGTAATTACTGCAATTTTATCTCTGATCTGCAAATCCATGTTTATAAGCTCCTTTCGAAAAATTAAATTCATTATAAATGATAAATATTACATCTGCAAGAATTACTTGTTAAAATGCACAAAATATAAAAAGAATAACTGTGAATTATGGTCAACGCGCATAATACTTCCGCATCGATACGGAAGCGGTTTGGTATTTTGTGACGGAAAGCAACGTGCTATAGTCTAGTTAACGTCAGGGAAAGCCAGAGAGCGGAACTGACATAAGGTGCAAGAAGATGTAATGACAGAAGCAGAAAGGAGATACATCAAAATGAAGGTTGTAGCGATTACAGGCGAACGTCAGGTTGAGGTACGTGAAGTAAAGAAACCTGCGCTTGGAAAAAATCAGATTTTAATGAAGGTGAACGGATGCGCACTCTGCACTTGGGAGCAGCGTATGTATTCCGGAGTTATCAAGTATATTACACCGCCTTTTGTTGGCGGACATGAGGTTGCAGGTGAAATTGCAGAGCTTGGAGAGGGCGTAGATCCGAAGGCTTATCCGATTGGAAAGAAGATTGTAGCAAATCTGATTAAGAAGCCCTGCGGAAAATGTTATTTCTGCCGTCACGGTATGGAGAACCTCTGCAAGATGGCAGATGATATTGATGACGGATATGAAATTCCGGGAACTGCAGGTCTGGGCGAATATATCAAGCTGAATCTGGATCAGGTATATTTCATGCCGGATGATATGCCCACAGAGAAGGCAGTATTTGCAGAACCGCTTGGCTGCGTTATCCAGAGTATCAACCAGACTACGATCAATCTGGGCGATAATGTGGTAGTTATCGGCGGCGGTATCATGGGACAGCTCCATGTAATGTGCGCAAAGGCACGAGGCGCTTATGTAATTATGAGCGAGATTGATCCGGAGAGAAGAAAGCTTGCAGAGGAGCTGGGCTGCGATTTGACCTTCAACCCCATGGAGGAAGACGCAGTACAGTTTGTAAAGGATCACACCGATGGAATGGGAGCGGAAGCGGTATTCAACACTACAGCAGTGGCAGCTGTTGCAGAGCAGGCTATTAAAATGACTGCTCCGGGAGGAACCGTTGTGATGTACAGTTCCGTTCATGCCGGTAAAGAGGTTCCGCTGGATGTGGGATACGTTCACAGCAAGGGCGTAAGAATCACAGGAACCAAGAGCCCCAGCGTCCGCTCTTTTACAGAATCTGTAAATTGCCTGAGAAAGGGTATTATCGACCCGTCCAGACTGGTCAGTGGCGTATTTACACCGGAGCAGTGTAAGGAAGCATTTGAAACAGCGCTCCGTCCGGATACCTTCCGTTGCATCATTGAGTATAAGTAAGAAAATACAGGACAGATATTCAGAAATAAGGAGGAAAACATCATATGTTAGCAAATATCAGAGACATCTTAACCAGAGCGAAAGCAGAAAATTACTGTGTTCCGGCACTTGGAATCGGCAATGAAATCAACTTTATGGCATGCATTGAGGCAGCGGAGGAGAAGCGCTCCCCGGTTATCATGCTCTTTATGTATGGAAAAAATGATATTATGCGGTTCGGAAAATGGGCGCGCGAGCAGGCTGCACAGGCCAGTGTTCCGGTATCAATTATCCTGGATCACGGCGCAGAGTATGAGCATGCTATCTGGGCGATTCACGCAGGTTTTACAGACATTATGGTAGACCGGTCCAAGCTCCCGTTTGAGGAAAACGCGGCACAGGTAAAGGAACTGACCAGAATCGCACATGCATGCGGTATGGGCGTTGAGGCAGAACTGGGACATGTGGCAATGGGAGACGAAAGCGTATTTACCCGTCCGGATGAGGCAAAGAGATTTGTGGAGGAGACAGGCGTAGACGCACTGGCAGTAGCAATAGGAACAGCCCATGGCGCGTATAAGGATACGCCGCAGCTGCAGTTTGAGCTCCTGGAAGAGCTTCGTGATGCCGTACCGGTACCCCTGGTTCTTCACGGCGGATCCGGCACAGGCGACGAGAATCTGAAAAAGGCCTGCAGTATGGGAATCAATAAGCTGAATGTTGCGTATGAACTGTATACAGGAGCAATTGACAGCTATAAGAATTATAAGGAATCACTTCCGGAAAACTTCAGAAGCTGGGCACCGTATGATCTGTATGAGAAGCTGGGAGCCGGAGCAAAGGCAGTGGCAGAGCACCACATGGATTTATGCGGCTCCACAGGAAAGGCATAAGAAAGGAGGAAAAATATGAGAAACGTTGTCCTGGCAAGAATCGATGAAAGATTACTCCACGGACAAGTCTGTACCAAGTGGATGCAGGCGACCCATGCAAACGTAATCGTGCTTGCAGACGATGATCTGGTAAATGATAAATTTACCTGCAAGATTTTCATGGGAATGAAGCCGGCAGGAACGGAACTGCAGATTTTAACGGTGGATCAGGCGATTGCGTATCTGAAGGAAGAGTCGCCGGAAAATGAGAAGGTAATGCTTCTTACGAAATGTGCCCAGAGTTTTCTGCGCATGAATGAAGCGGGAGTCGTATATGACAGAATCATCTGCGGCTCTGCGGCAGTCAGCGGAAATAAATATGGAAAACGGAAGAAGCTGATTCGGGATCTGTTCGCAAGTGACAGCGAGAAGGATGCTATGCGGGCGCTGATCGGCAGGGGAGTGACCATGGTATACCAGCTGGCTATTGATAATGCGCCGGTAGACCTGGAAAAATTACTGAAGTGAGAAAAACAGGATATGTAATGTTACAAGGAGGGTACAAGTTATGACAC
>CAKRTY010000123.1 GCA_934402125.1 uncultured Anaerosacchariphilus sp.
ATCAGGTGCTTACCAAAGCGGCAGGAGTTCCCCGTCTGGCATTTGTGATTCACCGAGAAGGAGAGCAGGTGTTGGCGCTGTCCCTGACGCTGTCGGAGCAGGAATCTTATAGCATTCCCGTGCAGGGCTTTGTGACGGCCGACTGGCTGCTGGGACGCCTGGAAGCAGTTTTCGCGCAGGTGCCGGAGCTTATCACTCTGAAATTAAAGGAAGAACTGAAATGTCTGGCAGCCCATGGGGTGACCGTGGAGGAAGAGCGGCAAAACGCATTTCTGGACGCAGAGATAGCGGCCTATCTGATGAATCCTCTGAAGGACAGCTATTCCTATGAGGAGCTTGCAAAGGAATATCTGGGACTTACCATTCCCTCCCGGTCAGAGCTTTTCGGGAAAGAGAAGCTTATAAAGGCGCTGGAGGAAAAGGCGGAGTCTTTCCGGATCTACGGCGGCTACGCCTCCTATGTGCTGTATCAGTCCATGCCGGTGCTGGAGAAAAACCTGCGGGAAACGGGAATGGAAGACCTGTACCGGGAGATGGAGCTGCCTCTGGTCTGGACGCTTTTTGGCATGGAGCAGGAGGGTGTCCGGGTGGACGCCGCTGCGCTTAAGAGCTATGGCGACGAGCTGGCCGTCCGGATCGGGGAACTGGAGACTCAGATATACGAGGAAGCCGGGGAGAGCTTCAATATCAATTCTCCCAAACAGCTGGGCGTCATTCTCTTTGACAAGCTGGGAATGAAGGGCGGTAAAAAGACGAAGACCGGATATTCCACCTCAGCGGAGGTGCTGGAAAAGCTGGCGCCGGAGCATCAGATCGTAAAGGACATTCTGGAGTACCGTCAGCTTGCAAAGCTCAAATCCACCTACGCGGACGGACTGGCGGCTTATATTGGCCCGGATGGGCGGATCCATACCACCTTCCAGCAGACCATTACGGCTACCGGACGCTTAAGCAGCGTGGAGCCGAACCTGCAGAACATTCCGATCCGTATGGAACTGGGACGGCAGATCCGGAAGGTCTTTATCCCGAAGGAGGGCTGCGTTCTGGTGGATGCGGATTATTCCCAGATTGAGCTTCGGGTGCTGGCCCATATGTCTGGAGATGAAAATCTGATTCACGCTTACCGAGAGGCCCAGGACATTCACCGGCTGACAGCTTCTCAGGTGTTCCACATTCCCTTTGACGAGGTAACGGATCTCCAGAGACGGAACGCCAAGGCTGTGAATTTTGGTATTGTATATGGCATCAGCTCCTTTGGCCTGTCCCAGGATTTGAGCATATCCCGGAAAGAGGCCCAGGAGTATATTCAGAAGTATTTTGAGACCTATCCGAAAATCAAGGAATTTCTGGACGCCTGTGTGGAAGAGGCAAAGGAACAGGGCTACGCCCGGACCATGTTCGGCCGGAGACGCCCCATGCCGGAGTTGAAGTCCTCGAATTTTATGCAGCGTTCCTTTGGGGAGCGGGTAGCCATGAACGCGCCGATTCAGGGAACGGCGGCGGATATTATTAAAATTGCTATGATACGCGTGGATAAGCGGCTGAAGGCAGAGGGCCTGCGCTCCCGGCTTCTTCTGCAGGTTCACGATGAGCTTCTGCTGGAGGCGTACACAGAGGAGCTGGACGCTGTAGAGCGGATCCTTTCAGAGGAAATGCAGGGAGCCGCGGCGCTTTCGGTTCCGCTGGAGATCGATATGAAGCAGGGAAAAAACTGGTATGAGGCCCATTGATATGAGAGTAATCGGAATTACAGGCGGCGTGGGAGCCGGAAAAAGCGCGGTTTTAAAATATCTGAAAGCCATTCCGGGGGTCCGGGTGCTGGAGGCCGACCAGGTGGGACATCTTCTGATGGAGCCGGGCATGGAGTGCTTCCAAAGGATCCGGGAGCATTTCGGGGAACGGGTTATCGCAGAGGACGGAAGCCTTGACCGGGCCGCTGTGGCTCATATTATCTTTTCCGATAAAAAAGAGCTGGAATGGCAGAATGCTCTGATGCATCCGGCCATTAAGGAATGGATCCGGCAGGAGCTGGAACTGGAGCGGCAGCAGGGAGCCTGTAAGCTATTCGTGGTGGAAGCGGCCCTGCTTATCGAGGATCACTACGAGGATCTGTGTGAAGCATTCGGGTATCTCTATACAAGACCGGAGCTTCGGCGGGAACGCCTGAAGGAGTCCCGCGGATATTCAGACGAAAAGATTGATTCCATTTTCGCAAGACAGCGGACGGACGCGGAATTCCGGAGCCACTGTCGGGAGGTCATTGACAACAATGGCACCAAGGAGGAGCTGTACGGGCAGATAGACCTGCTTTTACAGAAACTGGGAATCGAGACGGATACAAAGGAGCAGACAGCAACATGAGAATGTGCAGCATCGCCAGCGGAAGCAGCGGCAATTGTATTTACATAGGCTCAGAGGAGCATCATATCCTGATTGACGCGGGAATCAGCGGCAAAAGGGTGGAAGCAGGGCTTAATAACCTGGAACTGACCGGAAAGGATCTGGACGGCATTCTGCTGACCCATGAGCATTCGGACCATATCAAGGGTCTGGGCGTCCTGTCCCGCAAGTACGGCGTCCCCATCTATACGACGCCGGGGACGGCGGAGGCAGTAAAGGCCATGAGCAATCTGGGGAAAATTGACAGCTCCCTTTTTCATGAGATTCACGCGGACCAGGAGTTCGCCATCGGGGATCTGAACATTTCCCCCTTCCATATCTCCCACGACGCGGCGGAGCCGGTGGCCTACCGGGTGGCCTGCGGGGACAAAAGGATGGCGGTAGCCACAGATCTTGGAGTTTATACGGATTATACTATTGACCACTTAAAGGATCTTGATGTACTATTACTGGAGGCGAACCATGATATTCACATGCTCCAGGTGGGGGCCTATCCCTATTATCTGAAGCAGCGCATCTCCGGCGACCGGGGACATCTGTCCAACGAGACAGCCGGTAAGCTTCTGTGTCAGGTACTGCATGACCGGATGAAGGCGGTATTCCTGGGTCATCTCAGCAAAGAGAACAACTACGCGGAGCTGGCCTATGAGACGGTGAAGCTGGAGCTTAAGCTGAATGAAAGTCCCTATCAGGCAGGGGACTTCCCACTGTGGGTGGCCAGCCGGGAGGAACAGTCCGCATGTGTGGCGGTATAAGGAAGATGGTAAAAAACCAAGGAGGATTTTTATATGAAAAGAAGTATTATCACGGTAGTAGGCAAGGATACGGTAGGTATTATCGCAAAGGTATGTACCTATCTGGCACAGAATGAGGTCAATATCCTGGACATTTCCCAGACCATCGTGCAGGGCTATTTCAACATGATGATGATCGTGGATACCGGAAAAGTGGAGTCCTATGAGGAACTGACCGGCGGACTGGCTGCTCTGGGCAAAGAGATCGGCGTGGTAATCAAATGCCAGCAGGAAGAAATCTTCGACAAGATGCATCGTATCTGATGAACCGGGAAAGGAGCCATTCCACATGATTAACATATATGAAGTAAAAGAAACCAACCAGATGATTGAGCAGGACAATCTGGACGTGCGTACCATTACGCTGGGTATCAGCCTGATGGACTGCATCGATTCCGATCTCACCCGTCTGAATCAGAAGGTTTATGAGAAAATCACAACCACAGCCAGGGATTTGGTAAAAGTTGGAAAAGAAATCGAGCGGGATTACGGAATTCCGATTGTAAATAAGCGAATTTCCGTAACGCCCATCGCCATCATCGGTGAGGCGGCCTGCAAGAAGCCGGAGGACTATGTGACGCTGGCCATGACGCTTGACAAGGCAGCCAAAGAGGTAGGCGTGAACTTTATCGGCGGTTATTCCGCACTGGTATCCAAGGGCATGACCAAGGGCGAGGAGAACCTGATTCGTTCGATTCCGGAAGCACTGGCCAAGACAGAGCGTGTCTGCAGCTCCATCAACGTAGGATCTACCAAGACCGGTCTCAATATGGACGCGGTCCGTCTGATGGGAGAGATGGTTGTTCAGACAGCGGAGTATACCAGGGAGCAGGATTCCCTGGGCTGCGCGAAGCTGGTTGTGTTCTGTAACGCGCCGGATGACAACCCCTTTATGGCAGGCGCTTTCCACGGCGTTACAGAGGCAGACGCTATCATCAATGTAGGCGTCAGCGGACCGGGCGTTGTAAAGCATGCCTTAAGCCAGGTGCGCGGAGAGAGCTTCGAGGTACTCTGCGAGACCATCAAGAAGACTGCATTCAAGGTAACCCGTGTGGGTCAGCTGGTGGCACAGGAGGCTTCCCGCAGACTGGGAATTCCCTTTGGTATCATCGATCTTTCCCTGGCTCCCACACCGGCCATCGGCGACAGCGTGGCAGAGATTCTGGAAGAAATCGGCCTGGAGCGCTGCGGCGCGCCGGGAACCACGGCAGCCCTTGCCCTGTTAAACGATCAGGTTAAGAAGGGCGGCGTTATGGCTTCCTCCTATGTGGGCGGCTTAAGCGGAGCCTTTATTCCGGTCAGCGAGGATCAGGGTATGATCGACGCGGTTAAGGCAGGCGCCCTGACCATCGAGAAGCTGGAGGCTATGACCTGTGTCTGCTCCGTCGGTCTGGATATGATTGCCATTCCGGGGGATACAAAGGCCAGCACCATCTCCGGTATTATTGCCGATGAGATGGCAATCGGAATGATCAACCAGAAGACCACGGCGGTACGTCTGATTCCGGTTATCGGCAAGGGTGTAGGCGAGACCGTAGAGTTTGGCGGACTTCTGGGCTATGCGCCGATTATGCCGGTGAACCAGTTCTCCTGCGAGGCCTTCGTGAGCCGCAAGGGACGGATTCCGGCTCCCATTCATTCTTTCAAGAACTAAAAGCAGGATAAAAAAGATCGGATACGGCGCAGAGGACAGGTTTCTGCGCCGTATTTTAGAAAATAAAAAGGAGAATATCCATGAAGAAGTATAAGCATCTGGTGTTTGATATTGACGGAACATTGCTGGATACGGTGCGCATTCATATGGAATCTTTGCAGAAAACTATAAAGGATTTGCGGGGGGAAGAAATTCCGGTGGAAAAGCTTACGTTTTCGTTTGGAATTCCAGGGGTTTCGACCATGGAAAAGCTTGGATTTTCAGATCCGGTGGAAGCCACCGACGAATGGATCAAACGTTATCAGGTGATAGCAGGACAGTTGGGTATGAAACTTTTTCCGGGAATCCGGGAAGTGCTGAAGCAGCTTCGTCAGAGCGAGGTGAAGATAGGGATTATTACTTCAAAGATTCGCATGGAGTATGATACGCAGTTTCGAGAACTGGGAATCGCAGACTGGTTTGAAACAGTTATCACCTCCAGCGATACGCCAAAGGGAAAGCCCTATCCGGATCCCATGTACGCCTATCTGGAAAAGACGGGAG
>CAKRTY010000124.1 GCA_934402125.1 uncultured Anaerosacchariphilus sp.
GCTTCAGATTGGCGGCGGTATCTGCCCGGAGAATGCAGCGGAATATCTGGACGCGGGAGCAAGCCAGGTTATTGTGACCTCCTATGTCTTCCAGAACGGACAGATTCACTATGAGAAGCTGGAGAAAATGCGCTCGGCGGTAGGCCGTGAACGTCTGGTGCTGGATTTAAGCTGCCGCAAAAAGGACGGCGCGTATTACATTGTCACCGATCGCTGGCAGAAATTTACCGAGGTGCAGGTGACGCCGGCGCTTCTGGATACATTGTCCGGAAAATGCAGTGAATTTCTGATTCATGCGGTGGACGTGGAGGGAAAAGCCTCCGGTATTGAGCGGGAACTGGCGGCCATGCTGGGAGACTGGGCCGGAATCCCCATTACTTACGCAGGCGGCGTGGGCAGTATGGAGGACGTGGAGGTTTTACGCACGCTTGGAAAGGGTCGGCTTGATGTGACCATCGGAAGCGCATTAGATCTTTTTGGCGGTTGTATCCCGTACCGAAATGTGGTATACTTGCGTTAGATGAATGATAGTAACTGTGAAGGTACTGAACGGTTACAGCATTCGTTGAAATAACCGTAAAGGAGTTGATTTTATGCGTTTTGTAATCAGCGGCAAAAATATCGATGTGACAGAGGGGCTTCGTTCAGCGGTGACGGATAAGCTCGGAAAGTTAGAGCGCTATTTTACTCCGGACACGGAAGTACATGTTACTTTAAGTGTCGAAAAAGAAAGACAGAAGATTGAGGTTACCATTCCTGTAAAGGGAACCGTGATTCGTTCCGAGCAGGTAAGCAATGATATGTATGTATCCATTGATTTGGTGGAAGAGGTCATTGAGCGTCAGCTTCGTAAGTACAAGAACAAGATTGTACAGAGAGAGCAGGGAGGCGGAAGCTTCCGGCAGGAATTCATCGACAAAGAGGTGGAGGACGAGGAGGTTCGTATCATCCGTACCAAGCAGTTCGATATGAAGCCTATGTATCCGGAGGATGCCTGCGTACAGATGGAGATGCTGGGTCACAGCTTCTACGTATTTGTGAATGCGGAGACCGAACAGATCAATGTGGTTTACAAGAGAAAGGGCAATACCTACGGACTGATTGAGCCGGAACATTAAGACAGAGAATAACAGGGGGCTGCGCGCAGGCGCGGCCCCTTTTCAGATCCGGCAAAATTGCTTGAATATTCCGCCGTATAGTGTTAAAATGTGAAACAGAGTATGGTCTGAAATATTTGAGACATGAAGATTGGAGTTAGCAGATGAGTTTATTTACAAAAATGTTTGGTACTCACAGTGAAAGAGAGCTGAAGCTGATTTACCCGCTGGTGGATCGGATCGAAGCGCTCCGCCCGGAGATGCAGAAGCTTTCTGATGAAGAGCTGAAAGGAAAGACAAAAGAATTTAAGCAGCGTCTGGCCGATGGCGAGACCTTGGATGATTTACTGGTAGAGGCTTTCGCGACTGTCCGCGAGGCTGCGAAGCGTGTGCTGGGTATGGAGCATTACCGGGTACAGTTGATTGGTGGTATTATCCTGCATCAGGGACGTATCGCCGAGATGAAGACAGGTGAAGGAAAGACCCTGGTGTCCACCCTTCCGGCTTACCTGAACGCGTTGGAGGGTAAGGGCGTCCATATCGTTACGGTCAATGATTATCTGGCCCACCGTGACGCGTCCTGGATGGGCAAGGTACATGAGGCTCTGGGACTGACCGTCGGCGTGGTTCTGAACAGCAGCACAGGAGATGAGCGGCGCGCCGCTTATAACTGTGATATTACTTATGTAACCAACAATGAGCTGGGCTTTGATTACCTGCGTGATAACATGGTTATCTACAAGGAACAGCTGGTACAGAGAGAGCTGCATTACGCGATCATCGACGAGATTGACTCCATTCTGATCGACGAGGCCCGTACCCCGCTGATTATCTCCGGACAGAGCGGCAAGTCCACTAAGCTTTACGAGGTCTGCGACGCGCTGGCGAAGACCATGAAGCGCGGCGAGGCCAGCGGTGAATTCAGTAAGATGAACGCCATCATGGGCGAAGAGATCGAGGAGACCGGCGAGTTTATCGTCAATGAGAAGGATAAGATTGTCAACCTGACGGCAGACGGCGTGAAGCGGGTGGAGGATTATTTCCACATCGAGAACCTGGCGGATCCGGAGAACCTGGAGATCCAGCACAATATGATTCTGGCCCTGCGCGCCAACTATCTGATGTTCCGGGATCAGGATTACGTGGTAAAGGACGATCAGGTTCTGATCGTCGATGAGTTTACCGGACGTATTATGCCGGGACGCCGTTATTCCGACGGACTTCATCAGGCTATCGAGGCGAAGGAGCATGTAAAGGTGAAGCGCGAGAGCAAGACGCTGGCGAATATTACCTTCCAGAACTTCTTCAATAAATACGCGAAGAAGGCCGGTATGACCGGTACCGCCCTGACAGAGGAGAAGGAGTTCCGTGAGATCTACGGTATGGACGTTATCGAGATCCCGACCAACCGTCCGGTTATCCGAAAGGATCTGGACGACGCGGTATACAAGACCAAGAAAGAGAAATTCCATGCAGTTGTGGAGGAGATCGAGCGTGCTCACGCCAAGGGTCAGCCGGTTCTGGTAGGTACCATTACCATCGAGACCTCTGAGTACTTAAGCGGACTGCTTCGCAAGAAGGGCATACCCCATGAGGTATTGAACGCGAAGTTTCATGAGCGGGAGGCAGAGATCGTAGCCCTTGCCGGACAGCATGGCGCAGTTACCATCGCTACCAACATGGCGGGCCGTGGTACGGATATTAAGCTGGATGAGGACGCGAAGGAAGCAGGCGGACTGAAGATTATCGGTACCGAGCGCCATGAGTCCCGTCGTATTGACAATCAGCTGCGAGGACGTTCCGGACGTCAGGGAGATCCGGGAGAATCCCGTTTCTATATCTCTCTGGAGGACGATCTGATGCGTCTCTTCGGATCCGAGCGTCTGATGAGCGTGTTCAACGCCCTGGGTGTGCCGGAAAATGAGCAGATTGAGCATAAGATGCTTTCTGACGCCATTGAAAAAGCCCAGAAGAAGATCGAGAGCAACAACTTTGGTATTCGTAAGAACCTGCTGGAATATGACCAGGTCATGAATGAGCAGCGTGAGATCATCTACGCGGAGCGCCGCCGGGTACTGAACGGCGAGAGCATGCGCGACGCCATCTATAAGATGCTCACCGATACCGTTGAAAATGTGGTAGACAGCCTGATTGGCGACGATCAGGATAAGGACGACTGGGATCTGATCGGCCTGAATGAGTCTCTGCTCCGCACCATCCCGCTGAAGACCATTACGCCGGAGCGGATCGCCGACAAGAAGAACAAGGCAGAGCTGAAGCATATGTTGAAGGAAGAGGCTGTGAAGCTCTATGAGCTGAAGGAGTCTGAGTTCCCGAATCCGGAGATGCTTCGTGAGCTGGAGCGTGTATTCCTGCTGAAGGTGATTGACCGGAAGTGGATGGATCACATCGACGATATGGAGCAGCTGCGCCAGGGTATCGGCCTGCAGGCATTTGCCCAGCGTGATCCGCTGGTAGAGTATAAGCTCAGCGGTTATGAGATGTTCTCTGCCATGACAGCCAGCATTCAGGAGGAAACCGTCCGGATTCTGCTTCATGTCCGCGTGGAGGAGAAAGCAGAGCGTGAACAGGTAGCCAAGGTAACAGGAACCAATAAGGATACCTCCCTGGCAGCAGCGCCAAAGAAGCGCGAGGCAGCCAAGGTATATCCCAACGATCCCTGTCCCTGCGGAAGCGGCAAGAAGTATAAGCAGTGCTGCGGAAGAAAGGGCCTGTAGGGCGAATAAGGATTTAGAAAATGGCCATACTTCTTTTAGAAAACAGAAAGGGGTATGGTCTTTTTATGGGAAAAACAAAAAAGCCGGATTTGCGGAAGCTGGAGCCGGAGGAGCAGCTGAAATACGAGATTGCCGAGGAGCTGGGGCTTCTGGATCAGGTACTGGAAAAGGGCTGGAAATCGCTTTCCGCCAAGGAAACCGGAAGAATCGGCGGGCTGATGACAAAAAAGAAGAAAGAACTGAACAAACCCAGGTAAGACGCAGCCAGCTTGCTATTTTTAACGGAGTTGTATATAATGAAGAATACAAAAAACGGAATAGGAGAAAATGTATGATCCGTGTATTAGTAGCAGATGATGAGGAAAAGGTATGTCAGTTGATTTGCAAGCTGATTCATTGGGAAGAACTGGAAATGAAGCTGGTAGGAACGGCATCGAATGGAATTGGAGCTCTTCAGATGATAGAAGCGGAACATCCGGATCTGGTACTGACGGATATCCGGATGCCCGGATATGATGGAATGGAGCTTTTGAAACGGGCGCGCATCCAAAACCCGGATATGGAATTTATTATTATCAGTGGATATTCCCATTTTGAATATGCGCAGACTGCTATCCGTTATGGAGTCAGCGATTATATATTAAAACCGGTGAATGAGGAAGCTTTGAATGCCACGCTGCAGAAGGTGCGCCAGCGTTATATGGAGCATCAGGTATTGGCGGAGAAAAATCTGGAGCAAAAGAAGCAGCAGGTTCTGGATCAGGCTCGTGTAAGAGAAACCCTGTGGATGGATTTGGAGTACGCCCGGATTCCCCAGAATATGGAAACCTTAAATGAAAAATACTGGTACCATTTTCAGGAGGGAAAATTCAGGACCTTTCTGATCCAGCCAGATGTGAAAAATAACGAAAATCTCAGCGAAAATTATGCAGACAATGTGATGGAACTGGTGAGTAGTAAAGTTCCGGGCCTGTTTGAAAAACATGTGTCCGGATTGTGCGTGGACAGCGAGATTTTCTGTGGCAACCGGAAAATATCCGGAATTCTCAATTATACGGTCGAAAATGAAAAGGCCCTGAAGGCTGGCCTGGAGAACATGATCAGCATTCTGTGCATGGAGCTGCATGCCTTTGAATATATGCGGTTCCATCTGGCAGTCAGCGGAGAAGCGCAGGATATAGGACAGCTTCCTGGCTGTGTCACGGAAGCAGAGCTGACGATGGGCGAACGGCTGTTTATACGGAACAGTCAGTTCCTGGATAAAATTCCGGAAAATTCTTCCGTTGGAGAGGATGCTCTGTTCAAACCATTTAGTGTGGCCATCCGTCAGTGCCTGGAGCTGCAGGAGCCGGAGCGGGTGCTGGAGGTTGTGGAAAGGCTCCATCTGGATGCACTGGCCTGTAAAATGAATGGCGCGCAGATGTTGAGACTGGTGCGGGAAGCCTATCGGCTTTTCCTTCTGTCCGGCGTATTTCAGAATGAGTACCATTTTGATGAGCGGGAAGAGCGGGAAGAGCAGTTTTGCCGGCAGGCCGAACTGTGCAGCAG
>CAKRTY010000125.1 GCA_934402125.1 uncultured Anaerosacchariphilus sp.
TGACCGTTTTCTTTGTTGGCAGCCTTTACTGCTGTCTGCAGGTTACGCAGATCGTTCAGGCAGTCAAAGATACGGATAATATCGATACCATTTGCGATGGACTTCTGTACGAAGTACTCTACGACGTCGTCGCCGTAGGGACGGTAACCCAGAATGTTCTGTCCACGGAACAGCATCTGCAGCGGAGTTTTCTTTGCCTTGTCTTTGATTTTACGAAGTCTCTCCCAGGGATCCTCATGCAGGAAACGAAGGGATGCGTCAAAGGTAGCTCCTCCCCAGCACTCCAGGGAATGGTAGCCTACCTGATCCAGTTTTTCCACGATGGGCAGCATCTGCTCTGTGGACATACGTGTAGCAATCAGAGACTGATGTGCGTCACGCAGGATAGTCTCGGTAATCTGTACCGGTTTCATATCTGACATAATAGTTCCTCCTATTATTACGGCTTCCGAAGCCATATGCCTTATCGTGCAGGCACGAACGTCATCTGACTTTTTGAGCCTGGCATCATTAAATTCCAAAAATTGCCATAAAGGTTCCGGCAGCTACGGCTGTACCGATAACTCCGGCTACGTTCGGTCCCATTGCATGCATCAGCAGGAAGTTGGTCGGATCTGCTTCCGCTCCTACCTTCTGTGATACACGGGCTGCCATCGGAACTGCGGAAACTCCGGCGGAACCGATCAGCGGGTTGATCTTGCCCTTGCTGAGCACGCACATAAGCTTGCCCAGAAGAACGCCGGCCGCGGTACCGAACGCAAACGCAATCAGACCCAGGGCTACGATCTTCAGTGTGCTGATATTCAGGAATGCCTCTGCGCTGGTGGTTGCTCCTACGGAGGTACCAAGCAGAATAACAACGATGTACATCAGGGCGTTGGACGCTGTATCCATCAGCTGACGTACCACGCCGGACTCACGGAACAGGTTACCCAGCATCAGGGCACCTACCAGCGGAGCGGTGGTCGGCAGAATCAGGCAGACAACGATGGTTACAGCAATCGGGAACAGGATCTTCTCCAGCTTGGATACCGGACGAAGCTGCTCCATCTTGATTTTACGCTCTTTCTCGGTTGTCAGCAGCTTCATGATAGGCGGCTGAATAATCGGAACCAGAGACATGTAGGAATAAGCAGCTACCGCAATGGGTCCAAGCAAAGCAGTCTGCTCCAGTTTTCCGGCCAGGAAGATGGAAGTCGGACCATCTGCTCCACCGATGATGGAGATAGCCGCTGCCGCCTTGTCAGAAAAGCCCATGAGCATAGCGCCCAGATAAGCTGCGAAAATACCGAACTGAGCTGCCGCTCCCAGAAGGAAGCTCTTCGGATTCGCGATCAGCGGACCAAAGTCGGTCATAGCTCCGACGCCCATGAAGATCAGGGACGGCAGGACAGACCACTCATCCAGTACATAGAAGTAGTACAGAAGTCCGCCTACTCCGTTTGATGTTTCCTCCGGACTTGCGATAATATCCGGATAAATATTTACAAGAAGCATACCAAAAGCGATCGGAACCAGAAGAAGAGGCTCGTACTCTTTTTTGATAGCCAGATACAGGAACACGCACGCAACCAGAATCATGACGTAATTTCCCCAGGTCAGGTTAAAAAACGCAGTCTGATGCATGAGGTTTCCCAGGGTTTCTAAAATGTATCCCATGTCTTAACCTCCGTTGATTTCTCTTAAGGCTATGCCATTAGTTCAGGGATGCCAGTAAATCTCCGGACTCTACAGCCTGGCCTACGCTTACGTTGATGCCTGCTACGGTGCCGTCCTGGGGTGCTACTACCGGGATCTCCATCTTCATTGCCTCAAGAATGATGATGCTGTCACCGGACTTCACTGCCTGTCCGACACTTGCCTCTACCTTCAGTACCTTGCCCGGTACGGAAGCCTTTACTGCTACTGCGCCTGCTGCCGCGGGAGCTGCTGCCTTCGGAGCTGCTGCCGGTGCCGGTGCTGCTGCGGGAGCTGCCGCTGCGGGAGCTGCTGCTACTGCGCCTGCGCCCTTCTCTTCAACGACTACATCATAAGCTACGCCATTTACGGTAATTGTATAATTTTTCATCTCTATGAATCCTCCTAAATATGAGCATGCGTTATGCTTTTTTCCATTTATTGTTGCTTCTGCGCTTGATAGAACGTACTACAAAGCCATCTGTAGATGTACCCTCTGCCGCTGCAATTGCCGCGGTGATGACTGCGATAAGCTGCAGATCGTCTGCAGGCGCTGCTTCCACAGGCGCTGCCGCTGCCGGCGCGGGAGCTGCTGTTTTTTCTGCCTCTGCCTTCTTCTTTCCACGATTTTCAAATACGGAAACGTACCGGAACAGGGAAATAATAAATGCCAGAAGAATCAGCACAGCAAATACGGAGCCCATACCGATCAGGGTATTCAGGGCTGCCTTCTCGGCAATCTCACCCTTGCTGTAAATGGGGTCCATGGTTACGGTTGTAATAATGTTGTCCTTATCAAACTCCAGACTCAGACGCATGTTATGATCGGTGAACTCATAGACAGCGCTGTAGGTTACATTGCCGTCCTTATCTGTGGTACCGCCTTCATACTCCTCCACACCTACGAAATCACCCAGCTCATCCAGGTTTGCGTCGTAGGATTTCAGAAGACTTAAGTAAGCGTCTGCGGTAAAGTCAAACTTCTGTCCGGTTCCGCCGATATAGGGATACAGAGCTACCTGCTGCTCAAAATCATCATAGTTCTCTTCCAGATTGTTTAACTGAGCCTCCAGTGTCGCTGCGTCTGTACCGGCCAGCATATCCACACAGCTGTCAAGCTTGCTCTGGTAAAGCTCTTCCTCGGGAAGCGCTTCCTTTGCGCCGCAGCCGGTCAGTACAAGAAGTCCCATAAGGAGCAGCAGAGCCGATAATTTATTCAAGCTTCGTTTCATACTCTCACTCCTCTTAGACGGTTCCGTGTTTCTTCGCCGGACGGTCCTCTCTCTTGGTAAATAACATCTCAAACGCGCCGATCACGTACTTTCTTGTATCCTGCGCCTCAATAACGGTGTCCACATAACCGCGTGCAGCCGCTGCGTCTACGCTGTCCTGAAGAGCTGCGTACTCTGCCGCCTTCTCCTTCTGGGTTTCAGCATCCGCGTCCGCATACATAACCTTTGCTGCCAGGGAAGCGTCCATCATGCCGATCTTCGCATCCTTCCATGCGTATACCAGATCTGCGCCGATTCCCTTGCTGTTCATCATCACATAAGCGCTGCCGTAAGCTTCGCCTGCGATTACATTCACCTTCGGAACGGTTGCGTTTGCGAATGCGTAGGTAAGCTTTGCCGCTGCCTTGCCGATATTGCGCTCGGTGCACAGGGAAGCCTTAAAGCCCTTTACATTGGTAATGGTCAGAACCGGGATATTGAACGCGTCACAGAACTCTACGAACTCTGCTGCCTTCTGAGCACCGCGTGCCGTCATCTCCTGCTCTCCGTTGGCTACCGCGCCTACGGTCATGCCGTTCAGACGGATAAAGCCTGTCACCATATCCTTTGCGTAAGCTGCCTTTGTCTCAAAGAAAGCCTTGCCGTCAGAGATGGTGGAAAGGATATAGGATGCGGAGTACTCTACGCCCTGAAGCTCTGCGCATACACGGTTCAGATCGTCCGCACACTCGGTATAGGAGGAATCCTCCTCATTGTTTGCGGGAAGCATGCTTACCAGCGCGCGAATCTGAGCAAGGATACCTGCCTCATCCGCAACTACATCTACGCTGCCTGCTTCTTCTGCCTGGAATGCAGCGGAAGCGCTGTCACACTTCTTTGTATTATTGCCTGCGATGGCATTGGGAGAATTCACAAAGAGCTTTGCGTCCTTCTCTTCCATAAAGGTAAAATCTGTAAGTCCCGGTACCATAGCCAGTCCGCCGCCGCAGTTTCCGAATACTGCAGTAATCTGCGGAACAACTCCGGACGCAAGCGCCTGCTGGGTATAAATCTCTCCGAACGCGTTCAGGGCGTCTACACCCTCCTGCAGACGGATACCCGCGCAGTCGATCAGACCGATGACCGGTGCTCCCATCTTACATGCCAGCTCGTACAGACGTACAATCTTCTTCGCATGCATCTCACCCAGGGTTCCGTTCAGTACGGAAGCGTCCTGACTGTACACATAGACAAGATTACCGTCAATCAGACCATAGCCGGTAACTACTCCGTCAGACGGGCACTTAGACTGCTGCAGATTAAAATCAGTGCTTCTGGCAGTCACCTGTCCGCCGATTTCCACAAAACTGTTCCCGTCCAGCAGACCTTCAATTCTTCTGCAAGCCGGGCTCTGTGCTGTATTACTCATTTCCAGCCCTCCAAATATTTATTTGATAGTGTATTGTATAACCTGCCATTGATACAAAACGATATCGGGATTAATTTTAGCAAAAAATGAACAGGGAATCAATATGAAATATGCACGATTTTTGCTTTTTTCCCTAAAAACTTGTTATGTATGTATAAAAAAAAGAAATGGCGCGACACCATTTCTTTTTTCGGAAGTTTCTTTATGATTCCTGCTTTGTCTTTGTATAAGCCTTATAACAGAACTCGATGATATCCTTTCTCGTTACAATTCCGATGAAGATTCCTTTGTCATCGATAACCGGCACGAAATTCTGGTTCATGGCCTTTGACACCAGATCCTCCATGTTCGAATCAATGGAAATGGGATCACAGTGCATTCTTCGTCTGACGGTGCTCAGGGGCACCTCCTCCGCCTGCCTCAGATCCAGGGAAAACTTATTTTTCAGGGCCCAGAGAAAATCACCCTCCGTAATCGTCCCGATATACGCTCCCTGACGGTTGATGACCGGAATCGCCGTATAACCGCTGCGTTCCAGCTTTTCCAGGCCCTGACGCATGGAAAAATCCTCGTAGAGATAAGCTACCTCTGCCTTCGGTTTCAGAAAAAATAAGATATTCATAATGGTAAAACCCCTTTCTCGGTTACAGAAGCGGCGAGAACACCCTAAGTATCGCGCAGAACAGGTGGCCAAAGAAGCCCTGTCTGGTATCGCTTAAGTGAATCTCCCGGCCCTTCGCCATGGTATTCAGACTATCCTTCTTTACGTCTGCCACCACCGAATTGCGATAGAAGAAGGTACCGCATTCAAAATGCAGATACAGGCTCCGGTAATCCATATTGATGGTGCCCACTACGGCAGCCTCGTCATCACTGACAAAGGATTTTGCGTGAAGGAAGCCCGGCGTATACTCAAAAATACGCACGCCTGCCTTCAGAAGCACCGGATAATAGGAGCGGGTAAGCTGGAAAATAGTCTTCTTATCCGGAATGCCCGGCGTCATAATCCGCACGTCGACTCCCCGCTTGGCCGCCAGACACAGCGC
>CAKRTY010000126.1 GCA_934402125.1 uncultured Anaerosacchariphilus sp.
CCGGTGGCCTGCCACATAAATTTTTTTATTGCGGTCGAGCGGCTCGACTGCCTGGGTATTTTTTACTTTTTCCATATTTTTCACGCTTTCTTTATTTTAACACGCCCGCTGTCGCGGAATTCTTTACCAACTCCAGGTCATGCTCGGTCATGATTCTTACCAGCTCGTCAAAGGAGGTCTTTCTCGGATTCCAGCCCAGGGTTTCCTTCGCCTTGGTCGGGTCACCCAACAGCAGATCCACCTCTGCCGGCCGGAAGAATTCCTTGGACACCTCCACCAGCACCCGTCCGGTCGCCCTGTCGATTCCCTTTTCCTCTACACCCTCGCCTTCCCAGCGAAGCTGCACACCCGCATGGGCAAATGCCGCCTCGGTAAATTCCCGGACTGTCCGGGTCTCTCCGGTGGCGATGACGAAATCCTCCGGGGTATCGTGCTGAAGAATCATCCACATACATTCCACGTAATCCTTTGCGTAGCCCCAGTCGCGCTTGGCGTTCAAATTACCCAGATACAGCTTATCCTGACGACCTGCCAGAATATTGGCTACGGCCAGGGTAATCTTCCGGGTCACGAAGGTTTCGCCGCGGCGCTCGGACTCGTGATTGAACAGAATACCGTTTACCGCATACATTCCGTAGGCTTCCCGGTAATGCTTCGTGATCCAGTAGCCGTACAGCTTGGCAACCGCATAGGGAGAACGGGGGTGGAAGGGCGTCGTCTCCTTCTGGGGAATCTCCTCCACCTTACCAAACAGCTCGGAGGTGGAAGCCTGATAGATCCGGGTGGTCTTCGCAAGGCCTGCGATCCGGACCGCCTCCAGGATCCGCAGCACGCCTATACCGTCCGCGTTGGCAGTATACTCCGGTTCCTCGAAGGATACAGCCACAAGGGACTGGGCTGCCAGGTTATAGATTTCATCAGGCCGGATTTCCAGCATCAGCCGTACCAGGTTCATGGAATCGGTCATATCGCCGTAGACCAGATGGAGGCCGTCGCCCTTTGCCTCCCGCTCCTTCAGAAGGTGCTCAATTCGCTCGGCTGTATTGGTGGAGCCTCGGCGGAATAAGCCATATACCTCGTAACCCTTCTCCAGCAGAAGCTCTGCCAGATAGGAACCGTCCTGTCCTGTGATGCCTGTGATAAACGCTGTCTTTTTCATGTCTGTTCTCCTTTATAGTATGTGGCTTAATTCGATTTCATCCCAGTTAAAGGTAATGCGGTTGATATCCTCATTTCCGCTGCTGGTTCCCACATGAATTTCAATGTATTCAAAATCGTGAAAGGCCTTGACTGCATGCCGCTGATTTTTGCGGATGCAGACGGCTTTTCCCTGGCTTAAGGGAATCTTCGTTCCTTCCAGAATCAGCTCTCCGCTTCCCCGGAGCACCGTCCAGATCTCGTCCCTGTGCTCATGGTAATGATAGCTGGAGGTCATTCCGTCATAAATGCAAATCTTCCGCGTCAGTGTGGTCTGTCCCTGGCTTTCTGTATCGTCCAGGGTCTCCAGGGTCCCCCAGCGGCGCTCCTCAAACATGGGCCTGGATTCAAAGGCTGCCGCAACTGCTTTTACGTTGGCTGTCCGGCTCTTATCCGCCACCAGAATTCCGTCCTGGGCAGCCACCACCACCAGATCCCGGGTTCCCAGAACAGCTACCGGCATTTTCAGTTCATTGATGACCTGGGTATTCTCGCAGCTCTCGTCCAGGACCGCCTTCCCGATGGTATCGGTGCTCATCTGGTCTGCCAGAGCGTCCCAGGTTCCCAGATCCTTCCAATATCCCTGAAACTCCACGGCGGCCAGGTGCTCAGCCTTTTCCAGCACCTCATAGTCAAAGCTGATTTTCGGCAGCTTTTCATACGCGGCGCAGAGCGCGTCATACTCCTCCGGTACTCCATACGCTTTGCAGCGCTCCAGAATATCGCCGATCCGCACACAGAATACGCCGCAGTTCCACAGGGCGCCTTCCTTTAAAAGCTGCTCCGCCTTTTCCTCGTCCGGCTTTTCCGCAAAGCCCCGGACCTCCAGCCAGCCCTCTTTCTTCTCCCCGGGCAGGATATAACCGTATTTTACAGCCGGATAGCTGGGCGCCGCGCCCATGAGTCCCACCTCCGCGCCGGATTCCTTCATCACTGCCTCCAGCTTTTTGACGGTCTCGAAATAAGCACCCTCCGTATACGGATCGACAGGCATCACCGCCGCGTAATCCTCCCGGGACGCTCCGTTTTTCAGAAGCCAGGCGCAGGAAAGCAGCACTGCCGCAAAGGTATCCCGCCGCCCCGGCTCTACCGCAATACGTGCTTCCTTCACCTGGCTTTTTATCAGCTCCACCTGCTCCCGGCCAGCTGTGATCACGGCCTGCCCGGAAATTCCGGCTTCCTGAAGCTGTTCCCAGACACGCTGGAGCATGGAGCAGCGTTCCATGGAGTTATTCTCTTTGTTGACCACCTTCAGATACTGCTTGGGTCTTGCGTCGTTGGACAGAGGCCAGAGCCGTTTTCCGGAGCCTCCGGAGAGTAATACGTAGTACATACTTTTTTCTTCCCCTTCTTACAGGTATTATATTGTTCTTGTTGTCGTTTCATTTTTACTCATTTTACTCTTGCTTTTGCAAGTATATACCTGTATATTAGAATTAACAAGTGAGGATCTTGCCTAAAACAGGTATTATATTGCTATCTATCATTTTCACAGAAAGGACTCTTCTATGCATAATTATTTTGACCGTTTCCCTGATTCCTATCTGGAGAGCTCCCGACGCCGGATCCAGACCCCCAGCGCCTTTGCCCGCTCTGCCTTTTTCTACGTACAGGAAACCGGCTACCTGAAGCTTAAGGAAAGCCATGTGGCCAGCCGTAAAAACCTGGAGTCCTATCTGGTGGTTCTGGTTCTCTCCGGCAGCGGCGTGCTCATGTATGACGGTGCCCTCTATGAGCTGCGTAAGGGCTCCTGCTTCTTTATTGACTGTATGGTTCCCTATTACCATCAGAGCAGCGAGGCCGACCCTTGGGAGCTTCTCTGGGTTCATTTTAACGGCTCCTCCTCCCGGGAATATTACCGGTATTTCGCTTCCAACAGTGCCCCCGCCTTTCAGCCCACAGATTTTTCCGCGCTCTATCAGAAGCTGAACAGTCTGCTGGATCTCAACGAGGCTTCGGATTTTCAGACGGAGATCAATTCCGCCCGCCTGATTGTAGATATTCTGTCCATTTTATTGCAGGACATTACAGAATCCAGGGAAGAAAAATACCCCGGCCGCCGAAAGCTGACCGAGGTACGGAACTATCTGGATGAACATTTCACTGAAAAATTTTCCCTGGACGAATTATCCGCGCAATTCTTTATCAGCAAATATCACCTGTCCCGGGAATTTCATCAATATTACGGAACTACACTGAACCAATATGTGATCTCCAAGCGTCTGACCCTGGCAAAAAAGCTGCTCCGCTTCTCCGATCTGTCTCTGGAGGAAGCGGCCCGGAGCTGCGGCTTCTACGACGCCAGCTATCTGAACCGTCAATTTAAAAACTCCGAGGGGATCACCGCCTCGGAGTTTCGTAAAAAATGGAAAAACTGATTTTTATTTGTAAGTCAGCGCCTGGGTCATGGCGTCTTCGGTATTCTCTGCATTAATCCAGTAATAGCCCGGTTCGATCACGGACGCATTCTCCATGCCCGCAATGGTCCGAAGGGCGGATACTGCGCTTGCGTAGCCCATGCCGAAGGCGTCCTGGGCCATAACGCCTGCTAACTGGCCGTTCTTCACTGCCTGCACCAGCTTGTTGGACGCGTCAAAGCCTGCGGCGATAACGGTCTCATTTTCCTCTGCAAACTTCGGTACCACCGTAGCCAGAACCTTGGTTACATTTTCATTGGTTCCAAAATAAGCCTTCAGATCCGGATGCTCCGCCATAACGGCTGCCACGATTTCTTCTGCGCTCCGCTCGTCCTGGTTTACATAAGATGTGTCTATGATTGTTACATCCGGATGGTTCTCCTCGATTTCCTCCCGGAAGCCCTTTTCCCGCTCGATACCGGTCTCTGTCTCTGAGCTATGTACCAGAAGCGCCACCTCTCCGGAGTCGCCGATAAGCTCGCACAGTTTATCCGCAGCCTCTGCGGCCGCCTTATAATTATCGGTCTTGGTTTCACTGACAATCAGGGAATTCTGGATACTGGAATCCACCGCAAACACCGGTATGCCGTTGGCCTCGGCCAGCTCCAGCTGGGTCTTTCCGGAATTCACATCTACATAGCCCACAATCAGCGCGTCCGGATTCTTATCCAGCATCTGATCGATAATGTCGATCTGCTCGGATACGTTCTCTCCCGACGGTGCGTCATAAGTCAGCTTTATTTTTGCGTTTCCGGTGTAGCCCAGAGCCGCGTTAACGTCTTTTACAGCCTGCTCTGCGCCCGCTTTGACACGTTTCCAGAAGCTGCTGCCGGAATCCTTTCCAATCATGGAAATAGCTGTACCCTCCGGTACCTCAATCCCTTCGATGGAGAGATAGTCAATCCCCTCTGCTTCGATGGAAAACAGCTCTTTGAAATTATCCGGCACAGTTTCTTCTGCAGTCGTTTCCTTTTCCGTCTCTTCCTTCTTCTCCTCCGGTTTTTCTGTTTCGGGCTTTTCCTCTGTCTGGGCCGGAGTCTCCGGCTTCACATTCTCTGTCTTCTTCTCACCGCCTATGGCACAGCCGGTCAACAGTCCCGCCACACACAACATTGCTACAAACTTTTTCATATTCCTTCCTCCTGTTTTTTAAAGACGTTTCCGTCTCTTTCTCCACAACAGATATCCCCCCGCGATCGCTACAGCCGCCATGCTTCCTGCTATCCACTGCCAGATCTCGTGTCCCATCCACACATGGTAGTCTTCACTGACTATCTCCACGATTCTGGCATGCGCTGTGCTTTTTCCCGCAATATCGTACATCTGCCCTATCAACGCCAGGGCTTTTCCGTTCCACTCCTCATAGGCTTCGTCCACATCTTTCTGATCTGCCTGCCCCTTCATGGCCTGTCGTACCACAGAACGATAGTCTGAAGATGCGCTATGCCATGCCTGATTCAGAGTTTCCAGCTGCTTGGCTGCTTCCTGGCCCGGATTCAAATCCAAACTGGCCAGATTGATACCTTCCGCCAGCTCGGAACCTTTGTACTGTCCCACCAGAATCCGATTCATATACACCCGGTAGGTGATGTCCGGGTGCAGTCCCTTCACCTGAAGATCTTCCCTGCTGATCTCGTCAATTACTTCAAAATACTGGGTTGCCTGCTCAAATTCATAGGTCACTGCCATAGGCAGACTGTCGGGCCGATATCGAAATGATATGTATCGGTCGCCCTTTCGT
>CAKRTY010000127.1 GCA_934402125.1 uncultured Anaerosacchariphilus sp.
CGCCGCTTCCGTCCGCACCGCTTCACTGTAGGGCTTTTCCGAATTCAGCAGGATCAGAAAGGGCTTCCCCAAGGCCTTTAGCTCTGCTACCGTCCGCTCCTCCGCCTCTATGTAGCTTTCCCTGGGAATATCGCTGAAGGAACCGTCGCAGGTCACTACGATTCCTACGGTAGCGTGTTCGGTGATCACCTTCCGAGTTCCCATTTCCGCCGCCTGGGAAAAGGGAATTTCTTCCTCCCTCCAGGGCGTCTTTACCATACGCTCTGTCCCGTCCTCGATGTGTCCCTCGCAGCCCGGTACCAGAAAGCCCACGCAGTCAATCATTCGAAGCTTCATTTCCACATCTTCCGAAATCCGCACCGTTGCCGCTTCCTTCGGGATAAATTTGGGCTCTGTCGTCATGATGGTCTTCCCCGCCGCCGACTGGGGCAGTTCGTCCCGGGCCCTGGTTCTCTCGTGTTCGTCCTCGATTCCCGGCAGTACGCACTGATCCATAAAATTTTTGATAAAGGTGGATTTTCCGGTGCGCACCGGCCCCACCACCCCCAGATAGATTTCCCCTCCCGTTCTGGTACGGATATCCTGATACAGGTTATATTCGGAACTTTTGTCCATAAAAATACCACTTCCCTATATACTGTTTCAATATATGCAAGGGGTCATTTTTCTATTCTATTTCTGTTCTTCCTCCTGATCCAGAATCCGGAAGGTCATCATCACATACAAAAGCGTATCGTAATCATTCAGATCCAGCTTCACCAGCTCCTCGATCTTTTCCATTCGGTACAGAAAGGTGCTGCGATGGATAAACAGCTTTTTCGCTGTCTGGACCGCATTCAGCTGGCTTTCCACATAGGTTTTCAGGGTCTCATAATAATCTGTATGGTGCTCCCCGTCAAACTCCTGAAGCTTCAGGATCTTATCGGAACACACCAGGCGCACCGGAAGCTCGGAGCAGCTCTGCTCCAGCACATAATCCAGGGCCATCTCATCAAAACGGTAAATCCAGCGATAGGGCTTTCTGCGGCAGCCGATTTCCAGCGCCGCCACTGCCTGACGGTAATAGGCTGCCAGCTCGTCGAATCCGGTAAAGGCGTTGCTGACTCCGGCCTTCAGGAAGGTGTCCTTCAGGAAATTTACCATTTTCTCCAGAACTTCCTCGATCCCGGTCTCCAGCAGCGTCAGATTTACAAAGATCGCTATCTTATTTTCATACTGGAAGGCGCAGCTTCCCTCTTTTCCCAGCATGCTTTCCATATGCTTGCAGATAAACCGGACCGTCATGTTGGCCCAGTCCAGAGAATTCACCTTCAGGCTGACACAGAAATACCGGTGCTCTGCATTCCAGCCAAACTCGGAAAACCATTTTTCCGCGCTTTTGTTATCCCGGCCCGGATTGGACAGAATGTCGGAAAGAATCCGATCCAGCCGATGGCCGATTTCCACCTGGGAATCAATCAACCGCGCCAACGCCTGCTGGATATAGGAGGACAGATACTCCAGAAGCTCGCCGTCATAGGACTTGAAGCGGCTCAGGCTTTCCACCATCATCACCTGGTACACGTACTGGTCGTTTTCAAACAGGTTGACACGCAGGGTTCTCGCCCCGGTGATATACTCCGGCAGGTAATAGGCGCCCCTCTTTTTTCTCTGGTTCAGGATCCGCCTGCCGTTCTGGTATTCGTCACTGGACTGGATAATCGAATCCAGATCCACCAGGCTGGAAAGCTCCTCTCTGGTGTCGATGACACTGGAATAACCGATGACAAAGTAATCCGCTGAGCTTACCACAATGGGATTCAGAAAAATACGGAAGCTCTCATCCAGAAGCTCCTGTATCGTGTCCGCCTGCTGCGCCAGCTCCTGCAGCCGCTTCTCCCACCGATCATAGTAATCAAAGATCCGCTGAATCTCATTGAACAGCACAAAGGGCGAGGTCTCGTCAATCACCTGGAACACCTGTCCGTCATTCTCCGTGTTCCGGGTATGTACCTTGCCGATACAGAACAGCACCGACCGCTCCGGAACCACCAGCATTTCCGCCGCTCCCGGCTCCTGCGGGTAAATATAGATTTTGTCCGGCTGCATCTCGTCCCCGTCCTCGTAAAACAGCACCTGCTCCAGATGCAGTTCCCCGGAAAGCGCCTTTTTATTCTGCAGCCCGAATTTGGATTTTAATTTATCTGCCAGTATGGCAGTGCTTAATTTCATAAAAAATGCCCCCTCTTCGTACATAGTGTACGAAAAGGAGGCATGAAAGTCAACACTTACATATATTTTCTCTTAGCTGCCTCTACTACATGTCCAACCAGCACAGAAGTAGTTACACTTCCTACGCCGCCCGGTACCGGAGTGATAGCGTCTACGATGGGCTCAACCTCTGCGTAAGCTACGTCGCCGCAAAGCTTGCCCTCTGCATTTACGTTGATTCCAACGTCAATTACAGTCTGGCCCGGAGCCACATAATCCTTGGTTACAACGCCTGCGCGGCCTGCTGCCACGATCAGGATATCTGCCTCACGCGCTACGCTGGGCATATCCACAGTCTTGGTGTGGCATACAGTTACGGTTGCGTTCTTCTTGATGAGCATCATAGCTGCCGGCTTTCCAACAACCAGGGAACGTCCGATCACTACTGCCTTCTTGCCTGTGCAGTCGATTCCGTAATGATCCAGAATCTCCATACATGCCTGCGGTGTACAGGGCGGGAAGCCTACTGCCTTGCCAGTAAATACGCCGGACATGGAGCCGTCTGTCATACAGTCTACGTCCTTAGCCGGATCAAGGGCATTCTCGATCTCTGTCTGGTTCAGGTGCTTCGGAAGCGGACGGAACAGCAGAACGCCGTGAATGTTGTCGTCCTTATTTACCTTATCTACAGCTGCCAGAACCTGCTCCTGGGTAGCGTCTGCCGGAAGCAGAATCTTCTCACATGCTACGCCCAGAGTCTCACATCTCTTGGTTGCGCCTCTCTCATAGGAAATGTCGCTCTCGTTCTCGCCTACGCGGATAATTCCCAGTGTGGGGTTTACTCCCTTTGCCTTCAGAGCCTCTACGTCTGCCTTGATACGCTCATTCAGTGCTGCTGTTACTTCTTTTCCTAATAACTGCTTTGCCATTTTTCCTATTCCTTCCTTTTATTTTATCTCAGTCTTGCGGTTACACTCGCGAAAATGTCGTCCGCAATCTTGGTGTATTTCTCCAGCATAGCGTCTGCCTTTGCGTTCAGCTCTGCTGCGTACTCCTTGTCCGCCATGGACTTGGTATTGATGAATACGTTCAGGGAAGCTCCCTCCAGAGCTGCCTTACAGAATGCGGCGCCTACGCCTGCGTCGCTGATCGCCAGAGCGGAACCCTTTGCCGCAAACTCAACGATAAGATCCAGCGCCTCACAGCACTTCTCCATGATCTCCATGGGTACAGAGCAGGCGTCCTTCAGGACGATCGCCATCACGCGCGCCTTCTCTGCCTTCTCCTCCTCGGTCTCACGGGGCATGCCGTAAGCCTTTGCCAGGGGCTCGAAAACCTCTGCGTCTCTCTCGATCAGACGAAGGAAATCATTCTGAAGAGCGGTTGCCTTCTCTTTCAGCGCGTACATCTCTTCTTCTACGTCTGCGTACTTCTTTTTTCCGACGGTCAGGCTGCCTACCATGTTGCCCAGGGCAGTTCCCACTGCGCCTACCAGTGCGGACGCTCCGCCGCCGCCCGGAACGGGAGCCTTGGAAGCCAGTACCTCTACAAATTCATCACATCTGCTGGTTGAAAATCCCATATCGTTCTCCTTTATGTATCAAAATGATATTTCATTTTATTATATCATTGTTTCCCTATGCGCACAAGTGGGAAGGGCCAAATGGTCCTTCCCTTTTGTGTATATTAAGGTTTATAATGGGTAGCTTATTCTATGGAAACGCTGTTCAAGCGTTTCCTGCGCCGGATTTGCGTCGCGAAGCGACAACTTCCTCTGCAAATCCGTGCGCATCCTGCGGAGCATTTAAGAAAATACGGATGAAATCCGAATTTTCTTAGAACAGACCGCTGATCTTTCCGGTCTCGTCTACATCGATTCTCTCTGCAGCCGGTACCTTCGGCAGACCAGGCATGGTCATGATTTCGCCGGTCAGCGCTACGATGAAGCCTGCGCCTGCGGAAATCTTCAGGTTACGTACGGTTACCTCGAAGTCCTTCGGAGCGCCCAGCTTGGTCTGGTCGTCTGTCAGGCTGTACTGTGTCTTAGCTACACAGATCGGGCAGTTACCAAAGCCCATAGCCTCAAGCTCTTTCGCCTGCTTCTGAGCGTTTGCTGTCAGAACAACTTTCTTGCCACCGTAAATCTTGGTTACGATAGCATTCAGCTTATCCTCAATGCTGGTTCCCTCAAGCTCGTAGGAGAAGGTAAACTGGTCGTTCGGCTGCTCACAGAGACGAACAACTTCTTCTGCCAGAGCAACTCCGCCTTCGCCGCCCTTAGCCCATACTTCGGACAGAACTACGTTTACGCCAAGCTCCTTACACTTCTTCTCTACCAGGTCAAGCTCTGCCTTGGTATCGGTCGGGAATGCGTTGATCGCTACTACGCAGGGAAGCTTGTATACGTTGGTGATGTTGCTTACATGCTTCAGCAGGTTCGGAAGACCAGCCTCCAGAGCCTCCAGGTTCTCATTGTTCAGGTCTGCCTTCGGAACGCCGCCGTTGTACTTCAGAGCACGTACAGTCGCTACGATAACAACTGCGTTCGGCTTGATACCTGCCATACGGCACTTGATATCCAGGAACTTCTCAGCACCCAGGTCAGCGCCGAAGCCTGCCTCTGTGATGGTGTAATCAGCCAGGTTCAGGCACATCTTGGTAGCGGTTACGGAGTTACATCCGTGAGCGATGTTTGCGAACGGTCCGCCGTGTACGATTGCCGGTACATGCTCCAGAGTCTGTACCAGGTTCGGCTTCAGAGCGTCCTTCAGCAGTGCTGCCATAGCGCCCTGTGCGTTCAGATCGCCAGCGGTAACCGGCTTCTGCTCGGAAGCCTTTCCGTATGTATATCCGATGATGATTCTTGCAAGTCTTTCCTTCAGGTCTGTGATGTCCTTAGCCAGACACAGAACAGCCATGATCTCAGACGCTACTGTGATGTCGTAGCCGTCCTCTCTCGGCATTCCGTTGGTCTTTCCGCCAAGTCCGTCTACTACGTTACGCAGCTGACGGGCGTTCATATCTACACATCTTCTCCAGGTAATCTTTCTCGGGTCAATGTGAAGAGCGTTGCCCTGGAAGATATGGTTGTCAATCATTGCTGCGAGCAGGTTGTTTGCTGCGCCGATTGCGTGGAAGTCGCCGGTGAAGTGA
>CAKRTY010000128.1 GCA_934402125.1 uncultured Anaerosacchariphilus sp.
ACGCAGCGGGTAGCAAAGGTATGGCGCAAGGCATGGAAATTGACGGGAGAGATTTTGTTGACGGAAAGGTAGTGCTTGAAACAATTCTGATAGCTCCGGGGTTCCAGAAAATCCAGTTTCCCGGTGAGAAAAAAACAACTTCCCTGCGGATATGGAAAGTCCTTTTGCAGTAATTCCAGAATAAATTGCGGAAGCGGGATATCGCGGCAGGAAGCAAGGCTTTTTGGAGGACTGCAGATAACCTGCGTCCGGGGTTCATCGCTTTTGGCATTTATATTCTGGATGCGCTGGATTGTGGAATTTACCCGGATAAATCCTTTATCCGGATAGATATTTTCCCATTTTAAAGCGCAGATTTCACCCAGGCGCATTCCGGTATAAAGGCAAAGCAGAATTCCCATACATCGTTTGTCGTCTGCATTTACGAAAAGCCATTTTTCCAGCTTTTTCCTGGAATCAGTATCCAGAACAGAGATATGTACCGCCCGTTTCCACAGATTTGGAATACGCGAAATTTTGCCGGTGGTTTCCCAGGTAAGCTCTGACGTCTGCAAAATAGAGCGTATGATTACATAAATATCGTGGACTGTCTTGGGAGACAGTCCGCCTTTTCCATCCAACCGTCCTTTTTCCAGGAGAAAACGAAGGTATTCTGTCAGATAAAGGGTGTTAAGCTCGTCAATGTATTTATCAGACAGATAGGGCAAAATATAGTTTTGAATGGTATGGGCGTATTTGGCGTAGGAAGATGGTTTGACGAACAGATGCTTTTCGGAAAGCCATAGAGCCGCTGCGGCTTTTACGGTGATTTTTGAGTTGGGGCTGGTATTTGTTTCGTTTTCCATAACAGGTCTCCTTTGTAAAATAAAAAAGAGCGCTTAACGCGCTCCTTTTTTATTGATAACAACCCAGATGGTCATGAGTAGAATTTTGATATCCGAGGCCAGGGACCAGTTATCAATGTATTCCAGATCCAGTTTTACCACGTCTTTGAAATCCGTAATATCGCTTCGTCCGCTGACCTGCCATAAACCAGTCAGACCGGGCTTAATGCTCAGGCGTCGTCGATAATAGAGGTCATACTGTTTGAATTCGTCCACGGTAGGGGGACGGGTTCCCACAAGGCTCATATTGCCGATAAGGATATTGAAAAACTGGGGGAGTTCATCCAGGCTTGTCTTACGTAAAAACGCACCCACACGGGTGACACGGGGATCATGTTCCACTTTGAACATGGGACCGCTCATTTCGTTTTGGGCCATCAGTTCTTTTTTTCGCAGCTCTGCGTCGGTATACATGGAGCGGAATTTGTAAAGCTTAAAATAACGTCCGTTTTTGCCAACGCGTTTCTGGGAAAAGATAACAGGCCCCTTCGAATCCAGTTTGATGGCGAGAGCAATAAAAGGGGTCAGAACGGCTGTGACAGCAAGACCAACCAGAGAGCCGACGATGTCAATGATGCGTTTTATCAGCAGACGTCGGTAATCAAAGGTGCTTGCTTCGTAGGAAAGGACGGTAAAGCCCGCAAAGCTTCCGGTTGTTTTGTGGGCAATTACATTTCCGAAATAGTCAATGTTGACGTGGACAGTAATTCCCATACTTTCCAATTGGATAATAAGTTCTTCTACGGCAGAATTAGAAGCATCCGGCAGATGGATAAAAATCTCATCCACAACCTTTATCTTCAGTCGTTCATAGAGATCTTCGCGTCCGGCAATAATCGGGATTCCATGGATGGTTTTGTCGGCGGATTCCCTTTCCAGATCCAGCAGGGCGACGCCTGTTACCTCGTAACTCCATTCCCGGGAACTGGTAAGCCTATAGAGCAGTTCTTCCGCATAAGAGGAACCTGTGATGATGAACATTTTATTGCTGCTGGAGCTTTTCCGGTACACAGAGGTGAAATACTTTTTCATAAGAAGATGTCCGATATAAGTGAGCAGTATATTGTAGATAAAGAAGTATACATACACCAGCCGGGAAAAGTCGTCCGCCAGCTTGCTGACGTAAAGGAAGAAACCAAGGATTAAAATCAGTACGGAATTATATTTAAAAACAGCAACAAATTCCACATAATATCCCCGCTTGAAAATATTGGTATTCCAGTCGAAAAGATAGTAGGAAAGCAAGTGGAAAAAAAGAATACAGGCAATAATGGTGATATACGTTCTGGAAAATGTCAGATAGCTTTCTTCTACGCCGCGCGTAAGGACGGCAAAAGTAAAGGCCAGAATAATGCAGAAGCATTCCAGGGCCATCAGGGTATAGTTTTGAATAAGTCTTTGTTTCTGACTGATATTCGACATAATTTACTCCGCTTTTATGAATTAATGGACTTCTTTCTGTATCATAAAAGATTTTACAGTGCTTGTCAAATAATAAGTAACCGGGATATAATGGAGAGAGTAAAGAGAGAAGAATGCAAGGCACAGAAGCCCCATTTATAATAGGAAAAAACGCGATTTCAAATGTTAAAAATCCATAAAAAATTTGACTTGCGCCCCGGGAAATAGTAATATCAAAGGTGTGTATACAAAGAAAAACATAAGGACAGAACGGAGAGACCGGAAATGAAAGAGATGAAGTGGTGGATGGATATTGTGAAAAATCTGACTCTGCTGACCCAGTTCAGTTTTACGCTGGTGACGCCGCTTCTGATGTGTCTGGGACTCTGCTGGCTGCTCTGCGCGAAGGCGGGACTTGGCGGCTGGGTTTATATCCCGGGATTTTTCTTTGGCATGGGAGGCTCCGGAATGGTAGCCTGGAAGCTTTATGTATCCGTGACGGCGAAGGAGAAGAAGGAAGAGGGGAAAAAGCACCTGTCCTTCAACCGGCACGAGTAGAAAAGGTGGAATGATATGAGTAAGATTTGGGACGGAATGCAGCCCGCGATCAAAGAGGAGACAAAGCACGTGGCGCTTTATACGGCGGTGGGCCTGGTTCTCATGTGGCTGACATTTCTGGTATTGCATCTGTGTATGCCGGAGAAGGTAGCGTTTGATTACACGGTGATTCTCGGCGGCCTGGGCGGCGGCGCAGTCGCCGTATTGAATTTTTTGTGGATGGGTCTGATGGTACAGAAGGCGGCCGCGAAGGCGGGCGATCAGGACGCGGTCAGAACCCTGGTAAAAGGAAGCTATTCCCAGAGAATGCTGTTTCAGATGCTCTGGGTGATTATAGCGATTGCAGCCCCCTGTTTTCATTACGCGGCGGGCATTATCCCGCTTCTGTTTCCGGGAACCGGAATCAAGATTGCGGGGATTTTGAAGAAATAGGGCAATAAAATGGAAACTGTTGGAATTTCAGAAGATAGGAGGTGAAAATGCATGGAGGTGGATATTTCAGGCGCAAGAGTCTTTTTCACCATACCGACGGATATTCCGGTGTTGGGTGATCTGCAGATCAGCGAGACGCTGGTGGTAAGCTGGATCGTCATGGCGTTGATTACGGGACTTTGTATCTGGCTGACCCATGACCTGAAGGTGGAGAAGATCTCCAAACGTCAGGCGGTTGCAGAGATGTTGGTAGAGATGGCGAATAAATTCGTGATCGGTAATGCAGGGGAAAAGTTCCGGAAGTTGATTCCCTTTGTGGCGGCACTGTTTGCGACCAGTGTGGTTTCGAACCTTATCAGCTTAATCGGTCTTCGAAGCCCGACGGCGGATCTTTCGACCGAGGCTGCCTGGGCGATTGTGGTATTCATTATGATTACGGCCCAGAAGATTAAGACCAGTGGAATTGGCGGATATCTGAAGGGCTTCACAACTCCGATTGCCGTCATGACGCCGTTCAACGTGCTGTCTGAGCTGGCTACGCCGATTAGCTTGGCCTGCCGTCATTTCGGTAATATTCTTTCCGGTGTAGTTATCAACGCGTTGATTTACGGAGCCCTGGCTCTGGCCAGCAGCAAGCTGCTGGGACTGCTTCCGGGCGTGCTCGGAGGCGTGCTGTCGCAGATCCCGATCCTGTCGGTGGGTCTTCCGGCGATTACGTCGGTATACTTCGACTGGTTCTCCGGCGTGATGCAGGCATTTATCTTCTGTATGCTGACGGTGATGTATATCGCCAACGCGGCAGAGGAATAAGCTTAGTTAAACTATTAAAAAACTAAAAACCATTTTAGGAGGAAATCAATATGGAATTTCAGTTACTTGCAAAAGGTATCGCATTAGCAGGATGTGCAATTGGAGCAGGACTGGCGCTGATCGCCGGTATCGGACCTGGTATTGGAGAGGGTAACGCCGTATCCAAGGCCTGCGAGGCTATCGGACGTCAGCCGGAGTGCAAGGGCGACGTAACCTCTACTATGCTGCTTGGCTGTGCTATCGCAGAGACCACAGGTATCTACGGTTTCGTAACCGGTCTGCTTCTGATCTTCGTTGCGCCGGGTATGTTCATGAACTTCCTGGGATAATCCGCGTTACGTTGCCGGATCATTAGAAAATCAGGAGGTTACAGATATGGATGTACAGGAATTAGTTGGTCTTGTGCCGTGGACGTTTGTTGCGCAGATTTGTAACCTGTTTATTCAGGTATATCTGATCAAGCGATTTCTGTTTAAGCCTGTAAATGAGATGCTCGAAAAAAGAAAGGCTCTGGCGGACGCCCAGATTCGTGAGGCCGAGAAGGCAAAGGCGGACGCGGACGCGATTAAGACGGAGTACGAGCAGAACATGAAGGAAGCGAAGGAGAAGGCAAATGAGATCCTTACCACCGCCCAGAGAACGGCGGCGCTTCAGAGTGAAGAGATGCTGAAGGAGGCTGCTTCCCAGGCCGCGGCCCGCAAGTCTAAGGCAGAAAGCGACATCGCCCAGGAGAAGAGAAAAGCGGTCAATGAAATCAAGGATGAAATTGGCGGCATTGCCGTGGAGATTGCCGGAAAGGTAATCGAACGGGAGATTAGTGAAGAGGATCACACGAAACTCATTGACGAATTTATCGCGAATGTAGGTGAGGCATCATGACACAGTACGCCAGATTGTATGGCGGCAGTCTCTATGACCTCGCTGCCGAAGAAAATCTTACGGACGTCATCTGGGAACAGATGAAGGAAATCCGGATTATTTTCCGGGAAAATCCCGATTATGTGAAGCTGCTTTCCGAGCCCTCCGTTCCAAAGGGCGAGCGGACAAAGCTTATCGAGGAAGCCTTTGGCGGCCAGGCAGAGCGTTATTTGGTGAATTTTATGAAACTGCTGTGTGAACGGAATCTCCTTGGAGAATTCGCAGGCTGCTGCGAAGAATTTACACGGCGTTATCACGCGGAGCATGGAATCGCGGAAGCAGTGGTGACCAGTGCGGTTGCCTTAAGCGACGCCCAGCTTGCGGCCCTGAAG
>CAKRTY010000129.1 GCA_934402125.1 uncultured Anaerosacchariphilus sp.
AAATGGCGCAGATCATGACGGATACGGTGGAATATGCCTGGGATACCAGGCCGGACGAGGATCTGGAGCAGCGGCTGGCAAAGAAGCTCCGGGGAATGGGGCTCTGTGTCCACTCGGTGCTGGTCTACCAGGAGGAGCACCGGAGGCAGGAGGTCTATCTGACGGTCAGTACCCGCAGACGGCGGTGCGTGGCAGTCCGGGACATCGCGGAGGCGCTGTCTCGGCTTATGAGAAAAGCCATGATGCCGGGACGGGACAGCAGGGCCTTTGTGGGAAGCGAGCAGGTGACGGTGCTCTTTGTGGAGCGGACCAACTTCCGGGTACTCTATGGGGTGGAGAAGGCTACCAAGGGAAAGGAAACCATTTCCGGTGACAATTTTTCCCTGCAGCAGTGCCGGGAGGGCCAGTTCATCGGAGCCCTGTCGGACGGCATGGGATCGGGAATGGCGGCCTATCGGGACAGCGAAATGGTCATCGATCTGCTGGAGCAGTTTCTGGAGGCAGGCTTCTCCAAGGAGACGGCGGTGCGAATGATCAATTCCGCGCTGATTGTACGCTCCGACGCCCAGGTATTTTCTACGATTGATATCAGCTCCCTGGATCTGTACACCGGGATCTGCGAGTTCCTGAAGGTGGGGGCGTCCACCACATTTATCCGCCGGGAAAACTGGGTGGAAACCATTTCCTCCACCAGCCTGCCCGCAGGGGTCTTTCATAAGCTGGAGCCGGACTGCGCCAGTAAGAAGCTCTATGACGGCGACATGGTTATCATGGTGACAGACGGGGTGTTGGACGCCTTGCCGGCAACCCACCAGGAGAAGCTGATGAAGGATATCATTCTGGAGCACCAGACGGGAAATCCCGCGGACCTGGCGGCCTATATCCTGGCCCGGGTGCGCCAGTACCGGGAAAAGGAGCCTACGGACGACATGACGGTGCTGGTGATGGGACTGGTAAAGTATTAGGGGATCTGGTATAATGGCTTCAAAATGAAGCGGGGAGATCCGCAGAATGGGAAGGAGCCGGGAAATGCTGGAACGGGTACGCGCATTTGTGGAGAAATATCAGATGATTCGGCCAGGAGACCGGATCGTGGCGGGCATATCGGGAGGAGCGGATTCCGTATGCCTGCTTTTCCTGTTGCGGGAGCTTTGCCGGGAAAAGGGAGCGGAGCTGTTCGCGGTTCATGTGAATCACGGCCTGCGGGGAGCGGAGGCCGGGGAAGACGAGGCTTACGTGCGGAAGCTTTGCGGGGAGCTTAAGGTTCCCTTAAGGGTCTTTTCCTTTGACGTCAGGGGCCGGGCCCGGGAGGAGCATTTGACGCTTGAGGAGGCGGGACGGCTTTGCCGCTATGAGGCCTTCGAAGAAGAAGCAGAGCGAATCGGCGGTACGCGGATTGCGGTGGCCCATCATGCGGGGGATCAGGCGGAAACGGTGTTGTTTCAGCTATTTCGGGGCAGCGGTCTTAAGGGACTTGCCGGAATCCGTCCGGTGCGGGACAACGTGATCCGTCCGCTGCTTTGTACCGGGCGGGAGGAGATAGAAGCCTGGCTTACAGAACGTGGGATCGAATGGCGTACAGACAGTACCAATCTTACGACGGATTATACCCGAAATCGGATTCGGGGAGAGATCCTGAAGACGGCCCGGGAGAATATCAACGCAGGGGCAGTCCGGCATGTGGCAGAGGCAGCCGCGGAGCTTTGGGAGGTGGAGGCCTTTCTGGAACGGAAAACGGAGGAGGCGTACCGGATCTGCGTCCGGCAGGAGGCAGGCGCAAGGTTTCTTTTTGACAGGGCCTTCGGAATGCAGGAGCCCCTTATCGGCGACCGGGTTCTGCGAAGATGTATGGAAGAGCTTGGCGGGCTGAAGGACGTGGAGCGTGTTCACATAGAACTGCTCCGGGAGCTTTTTTCAAAACAGGTGAGCAGTGCTTTAAGTCTGCCGAACGGCCGCAGCGCCCGACGGGATTACGGGGGCGTCCGGATCTGCGGGCGGACTTTGGAGCCTGCGGCGGAACCGATAGAAGCAGGTGCTTTGGTTCCGGAGATTCCGGGAAGTGTGGAAATCCGGGGAAAAATCTGGACATTTACCCTGGAAACAGCGGAAAAAAGTGAAATTATTCCCCAAAAAACATATACGAAATGGTTCGACTATGATAGAATAAAACAATGTCCGGAGATCCGGGGACGACAGCCCGGGGACTATCTGGAGATTAACAGGGCGCATGGACGCAAAAAGCTGAAGGCGTATCTGATTGATGAAAAGGTACCGGCAAGGGAACGGGAGCAGCTTCTCCTGCTGGCAGACGGGGCGCATATTGTGTGGATTCCCGGGTACCGTATCAGTGAAGCGTACAAGGTTACGGAAGACACAAAAACCATTTTAAAAGTACAGATAAGCGGAGGAAATGAATATGGCTGAGAAAATCCGGGTTATGATTCCCGAAGAGGAAGTAGACGCGAAGATCAGGGAGATAGGACAGAAGATCAGCGAGAAATTTGCAGGCGAAGAGGTTCACCTGATTTGTATCCTGAAGGGCAGCGTATTTTTTGTATGCGAGCTGGCAAAGAGAATCACGGTGCCGGTGACCATTGATTTTATGCAGGTATCCAGCTACGGCGCGGAGACCAAGTCCAGCGGCGTGGTACGTCTGAGCAAGGATCTGGACGAGCCGCTGCAGGAAAAAAATGTAATTATCGTGGAGGATATCATCGATTCCGGACGAACCTTAAGCCATCTGGTGAAGCTTCTGGGACAGCGGAACCCCAAGACCATGACCCTGTGTACCCTGTTGGATAAGCCGGATCGCAGAGTGGTGGATGTGGATGTGGAATACACAGGCTTTACCATTCCGGATGAGTTCGTGGTAGGCTACGGTCTGGACTACGATCAGAAGTACCGGAACCTGCCGTATATCGGCGTGTTAGAGTTCGTGGATTAACAGTTCAGCCATGCTTATGCAGAGGCAGATTTCATGCTTGCATGAAAATCTGTCTGTGTATAAGCATGAGGTAAGCGCCATGTCATGAGCAAAAATGAGCTGCGCAGCAGCGGAGAGCTCCGAAGGAGCGGTTTTGCGAATGGCGCTGCTGAACGTACGGTTGTATATACAGCTAGTTTTAAGGAGGATCTATTTTGAACAACAGACAATTCCGGATTTCCGGAGCCTATCTGATTTTCCTGCTGGCGCTGGTCTATCTGTTCAGCACCTATGTGAAGCGGATGGACATGGAAAATCTGTATACTTATCAGCAGTTTGAAGCTGCTGTGGAAAATGACCAGGTGGCGTCCGCAGTGATCAGCCAGTCTGAGGCTACGCCCACCGGTACGGTGCGGCTGACCCTGAAGGACGGTAGCCGTCAGGACGTCAATGTAGCAGACACCTCGGAGGCCAGAGAGCTTCTGGAAGCGAAGGATGTGGCTGTGGCTTTCGCTGCGGTCAGTACCAATAACTGGATGGCGTCCCTGGGCGCGCCCCTGCTGGCGGCTGTGGTGGCCGTAGTCGTCATGATGCTTCTGATGAACCGCCAGGCCAACGGCGGTGGAGGCGGCAAGATGATGGATTTCGGCAAAAGCCGGGCCAGAATGACGACCCAGGAGCAGATTCATACCACCTTTAAAAATGTGGCGGGTCTGCAGGAGGAGAAAGAAGAGCTTCGCGAAATTGTAGATTTTCTGAAGCTTCCCCAGAAATACACCCAGGTGGGAGCCCGTATCCCCAAGGGCGTACTGTTGGAGGGACCTCCAGGAACAGGTAAAACCCTGCTTGCGAAGGCAGTGGCAGGAGAGGCAGGCGTACCCTTCTTCAGTATTTCCGGTTCCGATTTTGTAGAGATGTTTGTCGGCGTGGGCGCATCCCGTGTCCGGGATCTGTTTGCGGACGCCAAGAAGAACAGCCCCTGTATCGTATTTATCGATGAGATTGACGCAGTAGCCAGACGCCGCGGCAGCGGCATGGGAGGCGGCCACGACGAGCGTGAGCAGACCCTGAACCAGCTTCTGGTGGAGATGGACGGCTTTGGCGTCAACGAGGGTATCATTGTCATGGCGGCGACGAACCGTGTGGATATTCTCGATCCGGCTATCTTACGTCCGGGCCGCTTTGACCGTAAGATTATGGTGGGCAGACCGGATGTGCGGGGCAGAGAGGAGATTCTGCAGGTTCATGCCAAGAATAAGCCCCTGGCTGACGATGTGGACTTAAAGCAGATCGCCCAGACTACCGCAGGCATGACCGGAGCGGATCTGGAGAATCTGATGAACGAGGCGGCGATTCTGGCGGCCCGGGATAACCGTCCCTATATTACCCAGAGTGATATCCGCAAGTCCTTTGTGAAGGTCGGAATCGGCGCGGAGAAGAAGAGCCGTATCGTCTCTGAGAAGGAGAAGCGCATTACCGCGTACCATGAGGCGGGACACGCGATCCTGTTCCATGTGCTGCCGGATGTGGGTCCTGTATACACCGTATCCATTATCCCCACCGGCGTAGGAGCGGCGGGCTATACCATGCCCCTGCCGGAGAAGGACGAGATGTTCAATACCAGAGGCAAGATGCTGCAGGATATCGAGGTATCCTTGGGCGGCCGAATTGCCGAGGAACTGATTTTCGACGATATCACCACCGGGGCTTCCCAGGATATCAAGCAGGCTACCCGCGTGGCCCGGGCCATGGTGACCAGATATGGTATGTCTGACGAGCTGGGTCTGGTAAGCTATGATTCTGATGAAGAGGTCTTCCTGGGCCGTGACTACGGCCATACCAAGGGCTACGGTGAAAATGTAGCCGGTAAGATCGATTCCGAGGTGAAGCGTATCGTGGATGAATGCTACGATAAGGCGAAGGCCATTATTCTGGAGCACCGGGGCGTCCTGGACGCAGCGGCGGCGCTGCTGCTGGAGAAAGAAAAGATCTCCCGGGATGAGTTTGAAGCATTGTTTGAGAAAGAAGAAACCGTACCGGTTGAATAAAAAATTCCGGGAATTTTGCTAAGGAGGCAGAAAGATGGAACTGTATGTGGATATTGCAGATCTGGACACCGTGAAGAAAATCAGCGAGTATTTTCCGATTGACGGCTTTACCACAAACCCGAAGATTTTGACGAGGGCGCAGAAGCCGGTAGAGGAACTGATGTCCGAATATAAGGCTTATGTGGAAGAGAAGAAGGTTAAGGTGTTTTTTCAGGTAACCGGAGAAACCGCGAAAGAAATGTATGAGCAGGCGAAAGC
>CAKRTY010000130.1 GCA_934402125.1 uncultured Anaerosacchariphilus sp.
GAGTTGGGAACGGAGTTGGATTCGAACATTGCGGATTACGTGACCTTCGGAGAAAATGTCACAGAGGAGAAAAAAGAAGCGGCACTGGAAAAAATGTCGCTGGATGTATCGAAGGTGGATGTCCACGCCATCGGGGAATACGAGGCGCAGATTCAGTATGGGAACACAAAGCTGCCATTTACCGTGAGAGTCGAGGATATGGTAGCGCCGACGGCCTCACTGAAAAGGGAAAAACTGGATGTGGTGACGGGCGAAGAAATTGTGGCGGCGGATCTGGTTACAGACATCCAGGATGAGCAGGAGGTAACGGTTCAGTTTGTGCAGGATGGAAAAATGACAGATACCTGTACCTTTGGCGAAGCGGGAGCATCTGAACTTACCATCCGCCTGACGGACGCCAGCGGCAATACGTCGGAGCTTACGCAGGCCGTGAACGTAACCCTTCCGGATGCGACAGCGCCGGTCATCCAGGGAGTCAAAAATAAAACCATCTATCTGGGTGGCACCGTGGATTACAAAAAAGGCGTAACGGCTACGGACGATGTGGACGGTGATGTAACCGACAGGCTGGAGATTGACAGCACGTCCGTGAACACGAAAAAAGAGGGAACCTACACCGTTACGTATACCGTAAAGGATGCGGCGGGAAATGAAGCCGATGCAGTCATGAAAGTTACGGTAAAGAAAAAGGAAGCGCCGAAGCAGCAGGAAGTACAGCAATCAGTACCGGTAGAAAGCAAGTCTGCTTCCACTGACTCCGATCACAGCTCCGACAGTTCATCCGGAGACAGCCATTCCAGTCAGGATAATGCAGGAGAAGAGACGGCAACAGTATCAGAATCCGCTGGAACACCGGAATCTTCCCAGCCGGAAAGCGCCGGAACGGAAAGTACAGCTTCTTCTTCCAATGAATCCGCCAGTACCGGTGATACAGGCACAAGCGGCGGTACGCCCTGCGGCGTAAGGACAGAGCACGGAACCCTGTTTGGCGGATTGCCACAGTATTAAATAAAAAAACGTAAAAATACCGCAGACAGCAAACCTGCCTGCGGTATTTTTTTAAACAGTTTCGTCTACGTCGATATCCTCGCCGTCAGCTTCTACCAGCTCGTCATACTCGGCTGCATCCAGCATCTGATCGAACATATCTGCTACAGCGTCGTACTCCTCGTCGGACTCGATGTTGTCCAGAACCGGGCTTCCGGTGCTGTTGTCATAACGGTAGAGATAAACCTCGCCGTCCTCATTTTCACCGTTCTCGTCCAGCGGGAGCAGGGCGATATAATCGCGGCCGTCTACCGGGAAGATGGTAAGGATGACGCACTCTACGGTTTCATCATTGTCCAGGGTCAGGGTGACGGTAATATCACCGTTGCAGGTCTCACAGTCTCCACCGCAGTCCGGTGTATTGCATGTATGGTTGTCTGCCATTTGATTGTTCTCCTTTGAATTTGCTAAAATCGTGTTACTGATCATACTCTATCAGACCTGGAGAGGAAAAGCAAGAAAAGAATTGAATTGATTCGGGAATTGTATTAAAATAATGAAAACCGGAAGGGGGAAGCCAGGTTGGGTTTTGTAGAGGATATTACAGATTTCATCTTTGTAGAGGATAAGCCGGAGCAGGCGGATCTGATCCTGATTCCGGGCGGAGATCAGGGCACACTGGCGGTGACGGCAGCGCGACTGTACCGGGAAGGGTACGCGCCTTATGTTCTTCCCTCCGGCCGTTACAGTAAGCCGGTAGGACAGTGTCAGATTTCCGGCTATGAGGGCAGGACCGAGTGGGACTTCCTGCATGATATTCTGGTGCGGGAGGGCGTCCCGGAGACGGCGATCCTGGAGGAAAAGAAAGCAACCTATACCTATGAAAATGCGATTTATTCCCGGCAGGTGGTAGATGAAATAGAAATTTCTGTAAAAAGAGCGATTCTCTGTCCCCAGGCCTGCCACGCCCGGCGGGCGCTGCTCTATTATAAAGTATGCTTTCCGGAAACAGAGTTTTTTGTCTGTCCTACGGTTACCAGGGAAATCAGCCGGGATAACTGGTTTTTGGACGACAGGAAGATAGACGTGGTTCTGGGAGAACTGGAAAAATGCGGAAGCCAATTCCATCAGATCCTGCGGGAATATCAAAAAGAGGAGGAAATGAAAAAATGAGCGTAGATATCAATGAAGTCATGAGACTGGTCCGGGAGACCAGACAATTTGTGGAAAACCGCGATATGGCGGGACATGTGAAGGTAAAGGGACTGGCAGACTACGTAACCCAGGTAGACACCGGTCTCCAGAATTTCCTCCGGGAAAAGCTGGGAGACCTGGCTCCGGAGATTGAATTTCTGGGAGAAGAGGACGGCCTTCATGCCATGAAGGGCGACACCTTCTGGATCCTGGATCCCATCGACGGCACCACCAATCTGGTGCACGATTATCAGCACAGTACGGTTTCTTTAGGACTTTACAGCCGGGGCGAGATTATCCTGGGCGTGATTTATGATCCGTTCCGGGAAGAGATGTTCTATGGGGAGAAGGGAAAGGGCAGCTTTGTGAACGGTCGTCCTATCCATGTGGCAGAGACGGAGAAGCTGGAAGAGACCATCATCGCCATCGGAACCGCTCCCTATCAGAAGGAGCTGGCGCCGCAGAATTTCGCCTGCTTCCAGAGGGTTTTCGAAAAGTGTGAGGATATCCGCAGAACCGGCTCCGCAGCCTTGGATCTGGCTTATACGGCGGCCGGCCGGACCGGAGGATATTTTGAAGCCAGGCTGCAGCCCTGGGATTTCGCGGCAGGAATGCTGATTCTGACAGAGGCGGGTGGGAAGATTACCCGTTATGACGGATCGCAGGTGAATCCGGTGGAGCCGGGCGGTATCGTAGCGACCAACGGAAAGCTCCATGAGGAGCTGCGGGCGCTGCTGTAAGCAGAATAAAAAATAAGAGCGCGAAGCGGAAAAAACCGTTTCGTGCTCTTGTTTTTTATTCCGGATAAACCAGTCGTTCTTCTTTGATATGGTATAATACTTCATTCAGATACTTCTTTGCCAGATACTTCGCCATCGGCAGATTCATATCCAGATAATTGCCGCAGTCTTTTGCGCTGGCGCCGGGGACATCGCCTTCGAAATCCCGGATAAATTCCCACATTTCGATCATCAGCGGAACGATATCTCTGGACTCATAATCACCGGTCAGCAGGAGATAAAAGCCGGTACGGCAGCCCATGGGGCCGAAGTAGACCGTTTTAGAGCCGTAGTCCTTATGGTTGCGTAAGAAGGTGGCGGCCAGATGCTCAATGGTATGCATCTCAGCCGTATTCATGACAGGTTCTTCATTGGGACTGGTCATTCGCAGGTCAAAGGTGGTAACAACGGCGCCGCCCACCGGATCCTTTCGTGACACATAGACACCGGGCTGAAGCAGCAGATGATTGATGGTAAAACTTGTTATTTTTTCCATAAAAAACAGATTTCCCTTCGTATTTTTTGTTAAAATGTGATATAATATGATAAATACATGTTTCAGTATATCACAGAAGCCAAGAAAAGAAAAGGGATGCATGCTTTGAGAAGAATAAGAGAGAGAGACTGGGTACAGGCAGGAGTCCTGCTTCTGGTGTCAGCCTTGCTGATAGGCTGTCTGCTGGGCTTTGACCATCATGAAACGGAGCGGGCAGGCACAGCAGTGACAGCAGGCGCGGCAGAAGAACAGAGGCTGTCGGCCGATGAACTTAGGGTGACATTTTTTGATGTGGAGAAAAGCGACGCCATTCTGATAGAGCAGGCGGGTTTCCGGATGCTGGTGGATACCAGCTTTGATGATCGGGCAGACGTGATCCTGGATTATTTTTCGGAGCATGGAATTGACACGCTGGATTACCTGATCATTACCCATTTTGACAAGGATCATGTGGGCGGGGCGGATAAAATCCTGGATGCCGTCAGGGTAAAGCGTGTGCTGGAGCCGGATTATACGGTAGATAAGAAACAGTACAGGGAATACCGGGAAGCGATGGCGCGGAACGGAATTGCGCCCCTGAGCGTGACGGCTGTGGAACGCAGAAAACTGGGCAAGGCGTCCTTTACGATCTATCCGCCGGAACAGAAGCAGTATAGCGGAAATGATAACGATATGTCCCTGGTGATAAGCCTTCGGTATGGAAGCCAGAGCTTCCTGCTGACCGGAGACAGCGAAATGGAGCGGATAGCAGAGCTGCTTACGGAGCCGGAGCTGAATCTGAAGCATACGGTTCTGAAGGTGCCGCACCACGGTATCAAAGAGAAAAATTCGGCTGCGTTTCTGGAGCGGGTTCACCCGGAGATAGCTGTGATTACCTGCAAGAATGAGTGGTATGTGTCAAGGTCCGTGAAAAAGACCCTGCTTTGCATGGACGCGGACCTCTATCTGACCTGTCATGGGACGGTGACCTGTATTACAGATGGGAACGGGATGGAGATTTCCCAGGAATGATATTTTGGCTTGAAAAATGGGCGGGATACGATTACAATGGTAAATAGCGTATCTGCGCCCTTTTTGTATAACAGGAAGATTCTCATACAGACATTGAAAGAGGAGGAAATGAAAATGAGTAAAATTGATGAAATCCGTGCCGAGATGGTAAAGGCAATGAAGAACAAGGACAAAGACAGAAAAGAAACGCTGTCTATGCTGCTTGCCGCACTGAAGAATAAAGCGATTGACAAGCGCGCAGATCTGACTCCGGAGGAGGAGTTTGAGGTAATTAAGAAAGAGATAAAGCAGACGAAGGAAACCATGGATCTGGCACCTGCCGACCGTACCGATATCATCGACCAGTGCAAGGCCCGTCTGGCTGTCCTGTCAGAGTTTGCGCCCGAGGAGATGAGCGAGGACGCTATCCGCGCAGTCATTCAGGAGGTACTCGCAGGTCTTGGTATTGAGAAGCCCACCGGTAAGGATAAGGGCAAGATTATGAAGGAACTGATGCCGAAGGTAAAGGGACGTGCCGATGGCGGTATGGTAAATCGTCTGGTAGGAGAAATTTTGAAGTAGAAATACGGCGTAAACCGGATAGAAAGGAAACAGTATGGCGGCGGTTACATTTCTTTTGAAGAATGGAAAAGATAAGGCACTTACCTTCAGCTATGATGACGGACAGGTTCATGACAGAAGACTGGTCAGCACCCTGAACGCCTATGGCATGAAAGCAACCTTTCATTTAAAT
>CAKRTY010000131.1 GCA_934402125.1 uncultured Anaerosacchariphilus sp.
CGCCAAAGGCACGGGTATCGGAAGTCAGGGCGCCGTCCCAGGCCCGTTCCGTATGAAAGCTGATCCCCGGAAATCCGCAGGCGGCTTTGGGAAGCTCCCGCCGGACGGCCGGATGCTTTTTCCGAAATTCTATCATATATTTAAAAAATGAGAATAATTCCTGATTTTTCTCCAGCAGGCTCCAGTCCAGCCAGGATATCTCATTATCCTGACAGTAGGCGTTATTATTGCCATACTGGGTGTTGCCGAATTCATCGCCTGCCAGAAACATGGGCGTGCCCCGGCTGCACAGCAACACTGCCGCCGCGTTCTTCATCAGCCGCAGGCGGAGCTTCTGCACTTCCGGATCTGTTGTCTCCCCTTCCGCGCCGCAGTTCCAGCTCCGATTATCATCGGCCCCGTCCGTGTTATTCCAGCCGTTGGCCTCATTGTGCTTGCCATTGTAGCTGTACAGATCCCGCAGGGTAAAGCCGTCATGGCAGGTCAGGAAATTCACCGAGGACTTGGAGCCGCTGTAGCCGGTCCGGTTCTCCGCGTAGAGATCGCCGGATCCCGTTATCCGGTTGGCTGCCTCCGGCGCAAACCAGTAATCCCCCTTCAAAAAGCTCCTTAAGGTATCCCGGTAGCGCCCGTTCCACTCCGCCCAGCGTTTCCAGGCCGGAAAGCTGCCCACCTGATACAGGCCGCCCGCATCCCAGGCCTCGGCTATCAGCTTGGTATTGCCCAGCAGCGGATCAAAGGCCAGCTGTTTCAGAAGGGGCGGATTACTCATGGGCGATCCGTCCTCGCTGCGTCCCAGAATACTGGCCAGGTCAAAGCGGAAGCCGTCCACCCGGTACTGGCTGACCCAGTAACGCAGAGCTTCCACGATCAGCTCCTGCACCACCGGGTGATTGCAGTTCAGGGTATTGCCGCAGCCGCTGAAATTGTAATACTTCCCGTCTGGGGTCAGCATATAGTAAATCTGGTTGTCAAAGCCCTTGAAGGAAATGAAGGGACCGAGCTCATTTCCCTCTGCCGTATGATTGAACACCACATCGAGGATCACCTCGATTCCGGCGCTATGGAGATCCCGGATCAGCTCCTTTAGCTCCATGCCCTCCCGGTTATATTCTTCCGCCGCCGTGTAGCTGGTGTTGGGCGCAAAGAAGCTGACCGTATTGTAGCCCCAGTAATCCAGCAGAGTCCGGCCGTCTACCTCCCGCTTCCCCATGGTTTCATCAAATTCAAAGATAGGCATCAGCTCCACCGCATTGACGCCCAGCTCCTTCAGATAGGGAATCTTCTCCCGCAGGCCCGCAAAGGTGCCCGGGTGGGCTACGCCGGAGGAGCTATCCCGGGTAAAGCCCCGTACGTGGAGCTCATAGATAATCAGATCGCTCATATCGTAGAGGGGATCCGGATCTGCGCCCCAGTCAAAATTGTTCCGCACCACCCGGGCGTGGTAGAGCCCCTCCTTCTCCTGGTGCTCTCCCCAGACGCTCTGTCCGGTAACGGCCTTGGCGTAAGGATCCAAAAGCACATGCTTCCGGTCAAAAAGCAGTCCCTTTTCCGGGTTCCAGGGGCCGTCCAGCCGATAGGCATACTCAAACTCTTCAATATCCAGCCCGTAGACGATCATGGAATAGACCTTTCCGATATGGCAGTGCTCCGGAAAGGGCAGCACCGCAAAGGGCTCCGTCTCCTTCCGGTGATACAGAAGCAGCTCGCAGGAGGTGGCTCCCTGGGAATGAATCGTAAAATTCACACCCTCCTCCAGAGCCGTAGCTCCATACAGTTCATACATACCCGGACGCACCGGAAAACCGGCCACCGTGTCCAGGGGCTTCAATGCTTTATACGTTTCCATTACTTTTTCTCCCTCAGACTCACGGTATTGCCACTGACGGAAAGGGACCGGATGCTCCGAAGAAAGCTGGACAGACGGCTGTAGCCGTAATCCTTGATATCAAAGGAGCTGTGTTTCTTGTGTATTTCCTCATAAATCAGGGACAGGTTATCCACCTGGCCGCCATTCTTCTGGATAAAGACCTGAATCTCCCGCTCCAGCTTCTCTCTGTCCAGCTGCTCATGGAGCCCTACCGCCCAGGCTGAATCCTGCTGGTAGAGGCTTAAGCGCGGGCAGGTATCCTGCAGAAATACCATCAGCTTGGTATAGCCGTAATTTCGCACATCAAAATCCGTAAACCGATCATTCAGGCGGCTGCCCAGCTCTCCCAGATAAGTCGCCTTTCCCTTATTTTCATTATCATTGATGATGGAAATAATCGCGTCCTCAATCTGGGTAAGAGGCGTTACCGCGCTTCCGTGCTCTTCCTCAGCCGATACCTTTCCACCCTTCTTTTGTCCGCTTGTCACGGACATTGTCTCCGTGTCGCCGACCTGCTTATTGATCAGATTCAGATGGATAAATTTGTTGCATGCCTTGGTCAGGGCCATAGGGGTCTTGGATTCCCCCATACCGATGACGTACATATTCTCCTCTCTGAGCCGCATGGCCAGACGGGTGAAATCACTGTCGCTGGTCACCAGGCAGAAGCCGTCCACCTTTCCGGAGTACAGGATATCCATGGCGTCAATGACCATGGCCATATCCGTGGAATTCTTCCCGGTGGTATAGGAAAACTGCTGAACCGGCGTGATGGAATTCTCCAGCAGCACCTGCTCCTTCCAGCCATTGGATTTTCCGGACCAGTTGCCGTAAATCCGTCGGAAGGACGCGTATCCGTAGTTTTCAATCTCATTAAAAATACTGCCTGCGTACTTTGCGCTGATGTTGTCCGAATCAATCAGCACCGCAAATTGTTTCTTGTCTTCAATCTGTTCCATATCCTTCTCCCTCTATTTTCCCTTCGGTTCTCCCGGCGTCCAGTTATCGGACGGAGACATGTTGAAGGTGATATTTTGTCCGTCTGACACGGCCACAATCGTACCCTGATCATCGGTCCGGAAGATCTGGATTCCCATTTCCCGGAACCGGTTCAGCACCTCCGCGTGGGGGTGTCCGTAGGTGTTGCCCTCGCCGCAGCTGATGACTGCATAGGAAGGATTCACCGCCTGTAAGAATTCCTCCGTGCTGGCTGTACGGCTGCCGTGATGAGCCGCCTTGTAGACGTCTGCCTGCAGCACTTCGCCGCTCTCCACCATATCCTCCTCGGAATGCTCCTCCGCGTCGCCGGTAAATAAGAAGCTGTTCTCACCAAACTGCACCCTCACTCCCACGGAATAATCGTTGGCATTGCTTCCGTAATCGTCCTTCACCGGACACACGACGGTAACCTGCGCTTCCCCCAGCGCATAGACAGTACCCGCCACCGGATACGTAATGCTGTAATCCTTCTCCCTGACAGCCTGTATCACATCCTCGTAGGTTCTGGTATCCTTGCTGTAATCCGGCATGAGAATGGTATCACAGTCAAATTTGTAAAGGATCACATCCAGTCCGCCGATGTGATCCGCGTCCGGGTGGGTACCAATCACATAATCCAGATGGTCTATCCCCTGGTGCTCCAGATACGCCTGTACCTGGGTTCCTTTGCTGTTATTGCCTGCGTCGATGAGCATGGCGTGCTCGCCGTTTCGTATCAGCGTACAGTCGCCCTGACCGATATCCAGGTAATGAACCTCCAGCGTGGAACCGTCCGATACCACTGCGCTGCCCGTTTCTTTTGTGAGCTGCTCCTGCACCGGATAAACGGCCGCCAGTACCAACGCAATTACCGCCAGCAGGAACTTCTTTGCCTGTTTTTTTGCCTTTTTTCTGCCTCGTGCCATAGTGTCTGTCTTACTCCCTGTTTTTAGTCCATATTATTTCAGCTTTTTCTATTATAACACAAAACAGGCGTTCGGACAGCCTTTATTTTCTGTCCGGACGCCTGACGTGTTTCTTCCTATTATACAGTCCTTGTGATATCCTGTTACTGCCTGTCTGCCGCAGTCTCCTCTTTCCGGTTCAGAATCTCCATAAATTCTTCCCCGGTAATCGTCTCCTTCTCGTACAGGAATTTCGCAATCTCATGAAGCTTGGACATATTCTCGCGCAGCAGCTTTCTGGCCTTCTCATGCTCACTCTTAACCACTTCCACTACCTTTTTGTCAATCAGTGTAGCTGTCTCCGCAGAGCAGGCCAGGGAGGTATCGCCGCCCAGATACTGGTTATTGACCGTCTCCATGGCTACCATATCGAACTCCTCTGTCATACCGAAGCGGGTAATCATAGCCCGGGCCAGCTTGGTGGCCTGCTCGATATCATTGGAAGCTCCTGTGGTAATGGAGTGGAATATCAGCTCCTCTGCCACACGGCCGCCAGTAAAGGTGGCAATTTTATTCTCGATCTCTTCCTTGCTCATCAGGTTATGCTCGCCGGACTCCACCTGCATGGTATAGCCCAGCGCGCCGGAGGTACGGGGAATGATGGTAATCTTGTGAACCGGGGCAGAATGGGTCTGCAGAGCCGCCACCAGGGCGTGTCCCACCTCGTGGTAGGCTACAATCAGCTTCTCCTTATCGGAGAGCACCTTATTCTTCTTCTGGTAGCCTGCGATTACCACCTCTACGCTCTCCTCCAGATCACTCTGGATCACGTATTTGCGGTTCTGACGCACTGCCCGCAGAGCGCCCTCGTTGATGATATTGGCCAGCTCCGCGCCGGACGCGCCTGCGGCAGCCCGGGCAATGGCGTTGAAATCAATATCGTCGCCCATGTGTACCTTCCGGGCGTGAACTTTCAGGATATCCTCCCGGCCCTTCAGGTCCGGCAGCTCCACCGGCACTCTCCGGTCAAAGCGGCCGGGACGCAGCAAAGCCGGATCCAGGGATTCCGGACGGTTGGTTGCCGCCAGAATCATGACGCCCTTACGGCCGTCGAAGCCGTCCATCTCCGTCAGAAGCTGGTTCAGGGTCTGCTCCCGCTCGTCATTTCCGCCCATTCCGCCGCCGTCACGCTTTTTACCGATGGTATCAATCTCATCGATGAACACGATACAGGGCGCCTTTTCATTGGCCTGCTGAAACAAATCCCGCACCTTGGCCGCACCCATGCCCACGAACATTTCCACAAATTCCGAACCGGAGATGGAGAAGAAGGGTACATTGGCCTCGCCGGCCACTGCCTTGGCAAGCAGGGTTTTACCGGTTCCCGGAGGGCCTACCAGCAGCGCGCCCTTGGGCATGGTGGCTCCGATCTCCGTATACT
>CAKRTY010000132.1 GCA_934402125.1 uncultured Anaerosacchariphilus sp.
CTCATAATCTTCAAAACACTTCGACATAAAGTCGTCATCCAACAGACGAAATCCCCGAATCCGCTGCAAATCCTCCTGCAGATATTTTTCTTTGCTATCCATACATGCTCCTTTTCACCTGTTGTAATTGCTATAATGTTCATTAGTATTATACCATAATTCCTCTTGCAACTGCAATATCCGTTTTTTCAGTCACTTTTTATATTGCAGACTTCACAAATCCCCGCCATCACATACTCCGCGCAGGGCAGAGCAATGGAATTACCCAGGGCCCGGTACCGGGCGCTGTCGCTGATCGTCTCTCCTTCGCACCCGTAGGCCGTCCAGTGATCCGGCAGTCCTTGCAGGCGCTCACATTCCAGCGGAGTCAGGTATCGGATACCTCCCTCTTTTCTCCAGTCTTCTCCTTCATACCAGAAGCTGAAGCTATTTGCGCTGCTGGCAAGAAGTGTGGGAAAAGGCTCATCTGGCCGTCCAAAGCTGGCAAGGAACTTGGCTTCGTCTTTTTCTTTGACCGCTCCACGCATTTGCCGCTCCTGCATGGGAAGAATGACGGGTATGCGCCGCCCTGCTTTTTCAGAAAATATTCCACTTTCTCCGGCGGACGGCAGCCCAGACTGGCCGCATACCTTAGAATCCGGGAACACTGGGCGGCACTTAAATAATACCTGGGCGCTACGCTTTCCTCTAAAATCCGCCACAAGGAATATCCGTTTTCTTCGCTGCTGGAGCCTAGGGCTTCCCCAATACTGGGCGTCCAGGAGCCGCCAACTGATATCACTTTCGCCCCCTCGCACCATACCGGCGCTGGCCCAGTGTTCAGAAGGAGGCATTGGAACCGGGCAGCCTGCGAACGCTTCCAGCACGGCTCTAAAATCCATCCTGTCTCCCGATGAAAAAGCTCCCATGACGTTTTCCCAAACAGCGAAAGCTGGATATATGCCATTGGTTGCATCCCTCATTTCTTTGATAATGCGAATGGCCTCGTAAAACAGGCCTGACTTTTTCCCGGCCAGTCCCTCCCTGTCCCCTGCCGTAGACAGGTTCTGGCAGGGAGAGCCGAAGGTGAGGATATCCACCGGCTCCAATTCCGCACCGTTTAGTTTCATGATATCCCCCAGATGCTCCATCTCCGGGAAATGCCGTCTGGTGATGGACACCGGGGCTTTCTCAATTTCGCTGGCCCACATCGGTGTGATACCACACTTCACCGCTGCCAACGGAAAGACCCCGATCCCATCAAACAGGCTGCCGAGCTTTAACGGCATCCACGGCCTCCAGAGGTGTTCGCTCTGTTGTAGTTATTTTTCTGTTCCTGCTCTCTTCCCTGTCCCAGTTTCGTCTTTGTCTGGTTCCGATATTCCGCCAGGATATCCCCGTAAAGCTGCTCCCGGAACTCCTTGGTCACCGGATAGCAGATGTCCTGATACTGGGGCTGGTTCTTTTCATCAACCCGGCGGGTCTTGTAATTTGGCATACTGATAAAAGGTTCCCCGGTCGCGCGATTTTCCAAAATCGCGATATTACATACCTTAAAAGCTCCTTCAAAGGTCACGCTTGCGTAAGCCCTGACTGCACTCTCCGGATTCGTTGTTCTTACCTCATTTACCTGTACTGTATAATTCATATGGTCCTCTCTTTCTGTACGTTCTCGTACTCCTTGTCTTCTGTTATGATTTCTGTTTCTTCTTTTCTATTTTCCAGATCCAGCAGGCTGTTCAGCTCTTCCTGCCGCTTTACTGCCGCCCGATATGCATCTTCCTGTGGAAAAGGCTTCCCATAAAGCTCCCGGCTTTTCTCCATCTCCCTTTCGCACTCTGTCTTCTCTTCCAGATATCGGGTCTTAATGAGACTCATTTCCTTTATTCGATTATCCAGCCTGCTGATATTTCCAACGTCACTTTTGGATAACTCTATTCGATAGATAGCTGCGCCTTTCAGTATCACCTCTTTTTCATCACCGATCCCCTTTTCCAAAAACAATGAAAACCCGCGATACTCGCCTATTTTTTCCCCATCATCACTAAGGGCTGCCGCGTCAAGCAACGCCTTTCCTGCCTCTTCCCTTTCCTTGTAATACTCGCCCCGGATAAGGATCCGGAACTCTGTACCTTCTGTTTTCAGAACTGTAGCCGCATCCTCTGTGGCTGCCTTTATCTTCTCTTCCAGCTTTTTCAACTCCTTCGGTCCCCGCACCAGAAGCTGATCCTGCATGGTATACTGCTGGTTTTGATATGCCGCCTTCAGTACACGGAGCTTCTGTACCTCGTTGTCCACTTCCATTTTTTCACGAATCAGGGGATTGCCGGTGGCGATGGCCTTGATCTCCGCGTAGGACAGAACTTTTTCGTCAATATCCTCACAGGTTCTGCCCACTGCCTGGTTCGTCATGACCTGGCTGATAAAGCGCTGCTTATTCTCGATCAGGGACCAGTTATATGCGTCAAAGGTCTCCTTCGTCACATACCGATAGACCGCTACTTCTTTATTCTCGTTGCCCTGGCGCAGTCCCCTGCCGTCCCGCTGTTCGATCTCGTCCGGCCTCCACGGACAATCCACATGGTGAATGGCTACGATATGGCGCTGTACATTGACGCCGACGCCGCATTTTTCCGTAGAGCCAATCAGGATACGCCGCTTGCCGCTGCGCATCTCCCGGAACAACGCCGCGCGCTGCTTATCTGTCTTGGCGTCATGGATAAACGCAATCTCTTCCTCCGGGATTCCTTGTTCCATCAGCTCGTCCTTGATATAATGGTAGACGTCGAACTCCTTGCCTCCCGGCGTACCGATATCCGAAAAAATAAGCTGGCAGCCTATCCGGCCATCAGCTTCTGCTTTCTTATATTCATAGAATACATTTTCTACCACCTTATTCAGTTTTCCATCCGGATTGTTGGGCGCATCCGCACGCAGCAGACGCGCGTCTGTTCCCAGAAGTCTTGCCTCATGGGTGATTTTCAGGAAATTGTCCTCGTTCGGTGACACTGCCCCGTTTCGGATGCGATCTGCCCGTTCTACCATTTCCTGCATGAGATCTTTTACATAGAAATCCGGCTCCGTTTCCACGATAATGGCTTTTCCGCCCCGCAGCTTCGGTATATTTAAGTTTAACATCTCCGCTGTCTGCACGTCCGCCACCTCCCGGAACATGCTCATAAGCTCCGGCAGATTCACGAAACGGTTAAAGCGGCTTTTAAACCGGAAGCCGCTTCCTTCCACGGTCAGTTCCAGCGCCGTGGTCACCTCTCCGAAATTGGCGGCCCAGGAATCAAAATGGCTTAGCCCCATCTGCTCCAGTGTCTCTTTTTGCAGGTAAGTCTGCATCACATACATCTCGCACATGGTGTTACTGATGGGCGTTCCGGTGGCAAACACGATTCCCCGGGAGCCGTTCAGCTCTGTCAGGTACTGGCACTTCAACTCCATGTCCGTACATTTTTTTGCGCCATTTGCTGTGATACCGGACACCCTGCTCATTTTGGAAAAGATGGCCATATTTTTATAAAAATGCGCTTCATCGACCATAATACTGTCAATGCCAAGTTCTTCAAAGTAAACCAGATCATCCTTCCGCCGCTCGTCCGCAAGCATGGACAACTGTGTTTCCAGCCGCTTCTTCTGCGCTTCCATCTGCTTAATCGTCCAGCGTTCCCCATTTTTCATTTTTTCCTCTCCAATAGCCTCCTGGAGCTCTTCCACCTTGTCACTGAGCAGCTGTTCCCTGCGCTCCGGCGAAATCTGGATTTTCTCGAACTGCGAATGGGACATGATAATACAGTCGTAGTCCCCGGTCGCGATTCTGCTGATGAACTGCTGGCGTCTGCTTTTCTCAAAATCCCGTTCCGTGGCAATCAGGATATTTGCGGACGGATACAGGCGAAGGAACTCACTGGCCGTCTGCATAATGACGCTTTTAGGTACTACCATAGCGGTTTTATGGGCAATTCCAAGTCTTTTCTGCTCCTTACAGGCCGCTACCATTTCGAAGGTCTTCCCAGCCCCCACGCAATGGGCAAGTAGGGTATTTCCCCCGAAAAGAATACGTGCTACCGCGTTTTTCTGGTGTGGGAGCAGCTCGATCTCCGGGTTCATGCCCGGAAATTGCAGGTATGAACCATCGTATTCCCTCAGACGGATACAGTTAAAGGTTTCATTATAATACCGTTCGTATTTCTGCCGACGCTCCGGGTCCCGAAAAATCCATTCCCGAAAGGCCTCCTGAATCTGGTTCTGCTTTTCCCGGGCAAGCATGGTTTCCACCTTGTTCACCACATACCGGTACTTTCCTCCGCCCAGCTCTTCCCGGTCATTGACCACGACGGTCCGCAGATTTAACGTCGCTTCTACGATAGAATAGGCGTCCATCCGCTCGGTACCGTAGTTCTTTTTCACCAGCACGCCGGAACTGTGCATGGACTTATTCAGGATGTGATATTCCATATTGTAGCGGTTCAGTTGGATCCGTATTTCATATCTTCCGTCCCAGTTTCCTCTCTGGTACCGATACGGGGTATCCAGAAGCTCATACAGGAAGGCCTCATAGTCTTCTATATCGATCCACGTCGTACCGAGCCGCACATTGATATCCGCTGCTGAAATATATTCCGGCTGCACCAGCTCAAGGGCTTCTACATTGGCCCGGAACTGCTCCGGATTCTTCTTTGCTGCCTCCTGGGCGATTTTCAGCTTATTCCGGACATTGCCTGACAAATATTCCCCGGCCATCTCCCAGCCGTTCCACGGACTCTGCGCGTGATAGCGTTCCGGGTTCAGATAAATAATGCCTTTTAGCTCCTCTGCAATGGCACTAAGAGACAGCTCTTTCTTCTCCGCCTCCGTAAATGCAATTTCTTCCGGCTGCTGACCGGTGACCTCCGCCACCTCTTTCTGGTATTTCAGTAAATCCGGCTGATAAAGTCCATACATAAATTCCAGATCCACGTAGCCTCGCTCATTCATGGAGATATACAAGGCTTCGGTGGCCGTATCCACGTGCTCCACCCGCACATCCGGTTTGATGGTCTGCTTATAAAAAATATCTGCCTTTTTGACAGCCCCGTTTTCTTCCACACATTCCAGCGAACACAAGAGCGGATAATCCGCGTCATCCCGGAAGACACGGCCATTCTCTGTGCCCGTCAGATACCCATACGTTTCCACATACACATCGTAGATCTGATTTAGCT
>CAKRTY010000133.1 GCA_934402125.1 uncultured Anaerosacchariphilus sp.
GTGGAGCGGTGGCTGGAGTGGGTCTTCCAGCTGACGAGGTTATAAAAAAGAAAAAGGGATTTGGCAGTTACGCCAAATCCCTTTCCAGCTTCCGGATATTTTGGACTTTTCCGATGACGACGATGATGTCCTCCGACTGCAGCTTATAGTCGGGGGAGAGCTCGATGATGGTATTCTGATCGTGCTCAATGGCAATGATATTCAGGCCGTATTTTTTACGGATATTGATTTCCTGAATGGTTTTTCCTTCGATAAAGCCGCTGACCGGTACCTGTTGGATCTCGATATCATTGTCCAGGAAAATGAAATCCAGGAAGTTTCCGGACAGGAGCTTCTTACCCAGACGGATGGCCATATCCCGCTCCGGATAGACCACCTCCGCGCCGATTTTCTCCAGAACAGCGCCCTGATCCTGACTGTTGGCCTTGGAAATCACATGGGGCACGCCCAGGGAAACCACGTTCAGGGTGGTCAGGATACTGGTATCGATACGGCTGCCGATGCAGACAATGACGGTATCGCAGTTCTGGATTCCCACCTCTGAAAGGGTAGCCTTGGAGAGGTTGTCACAGACAAAGGCGTATTCGGTATACTGCCGCATAGCCTTGACCTTTTCTTCATTCTGATCGACGACAATGACCTCTTTCCCGGCCTCCGCCAGAGTGATGGCAAGAGCAGTTCCGAAACGGCCCAGGCCGACGATTCCAAAGGTAGAATTTGCATTTTTCTTCATCTTTTTCGCTTCCTCATTTCTGTAATGATAGCAGGCAAAAGAGCCTGACAAAACATGTTATGTTAACCAATGGTGATGGATTCTTCCGTGTACCGGGCGTTCTGCTCCGGCCGTTCAATCCACATGGTGATAATCGTAAATGCGCCCAGTCTTCCGATAAACATCAGGAAAATCAGGAGCAGCTTGCTGGCTGCATGCAGATTGGCCGTGATTCCCGTGGACAGTCCTGCGGTGCCGAAGGCGGAGACAACCTCAAAAAGCAGCTGCCTCATTTCAAAGGAAGGCTCCAGGAGACAGAGCAGAAAGGTTCCGATGAGAACGACACTGAGGGACAGCTGGGTAATCAGAAAGGCCCGGGAGGTGTTTTCCGGGGAAATGCTCCGGTGAAAGGCTCCCATGTGCCGCTTATTCAGGGCACTCCGCATGGTCTGTATCAGGATAAAGAAGGTGCTGGTCTTGATACCGCCTCCGGTGGAGCCGGGGGACGCGCCGATAAACATCAGCAGAATCATCACAAAGAGTCCTGCATGGGAAAATTCATTTATAGGGTAAGTGGCAAAGCCGGCAGTCCGGGGGGTGACGCTGTTGAAAAACGCGCCAATCCAGGGCATATGCTCCGTAAAACGAAAGACCAGGGTACCCGCAATCAGAAGCGTCAGGGTGGTGCTTATAACCACCTTAGAGTGGAGGGTCAGCTTCCGGAAGGAGCGGTTTCTCAGGACGTCTAGGATCACCAGGAAGCCCAGGCCGCCGAAGATAATCAGGCCGCCGGTAACCAGGTTCAGCAGGATATCGTTCTGGTAAGGAATGAGGCTCTGGCCACCGCCCAGAATGTCGAAGCCGGCGTTATTAAAGGAGGAAATGGAATGAAAGATACTGATTCCCACAGCCTCCAGGGGCGGATAGTCCCGGACAAAGACCGGAAAGCTCAGAAGCGCGCCCACTGTTTCGAAAATTAAGGTGGTAAGCAAGATAGCCTTTAACAGCCGGACGATGCCCCTGAAGTTGTCCACATTGAGAGCTTCCTTTAAAAGAAGCCGGCTCTTAAATCCCACCCGCCGTCTGGTAGCCAGCATAAGGCCTGCGCCCATGGAGGTGAAGCCCAGACCGCCGGTCTGGATAAGCAGCGCCAGAATCACCCGGCCGAAGACCGTATAGGTGTCGCCGGGGTCTACGGTCACCAGGCCTGTGACACAGGTGGCGCTGGTGGCGGTAAAAAGCGCGTCCAGAAAGCTGGTATGGACGCCGGGGCGCAAGGATACCGGCAGCATGAGGAAACAGGCTCCGGTCAGGATAATCAGTCTTGCGGGCGGCTGGTTTTTAATAAAGCGTAAAATATGTTTCATAGGATCTCCCTTGATTTTTAACGACATGCCCTTATTATACGAGGAAAGAGTGGAAGGAACAAGAGATTTGGGGAAAATTAAGAAAAAATCAAACTTTATTTTGGAGGAAATGGCACTTGCACCGCCTACAAAACCATGTTATGATTTAGCAGTGAATAATAGTGGAACAAATATTAGCAAAAACTAACCTTTGAAAACAGGAGGACAGTTTGATGTCAATTTTGGTAACAGGCGGTGCGGGCTTTATCGGAAGCCACACCTGTGTAGAATTATTGAATGCAGGCTATGAGGTAGTAGTTGTAGATAATCTGTATAATGCAAGTGAAAAAGCGCTGGAGCGCGTGGAGCAGATTACAGGAAAGAAGGTTACGTTCTATGAGGCGGATATTCTGGATCGTGACGCCCTGAACGCCATCTTTGATAAGGAGCAGGTTGAATCCGTTATTCATTTTGCAGGCTACAAGGCCGTGGGTGAGTCGGTACGCAAGCCCATCGAGTATTACTATAATAATATTACCGGAACTCTGATTCTCTGTGATGTGATGAGAAAGCACAACGTAAAGAATATTGTGTTCAGTTCCTCTGCTACCGTATACGGTGATCCGGCATTTATCCCGATTACCGAGGAATGCCCCAAGGGTAAGATTACCAACCCCTATGGACAGACCAAGGGCATGCTGGAGCAGGTGCTGACCGATATCTTTGTATCCGATCCGGAGTGGAGAGTGGTACTGCTTCGTTACTTCAATCCCATCGGCGCTCACAAGAGCGGCCTCATCGGAGAGGATCCGAAGGGCATTCCGAACAACCTGGTTCCCTATGTGGCGCAGGTGGCCATCGGCAAGCTGAAATGCCTGGGCGTCTTCGGAAATGACTACGATACCCACGACGGAACCGGCGTGCGTGATTACATTCACGTGGTAGATCTGGCCAAGGGACATGTGGCAGCGATTAAAAAGGTAGAGAAAACCGAGCCAGGCGTATTGATTTACAATCTGGGTACCGGAAAGGGCTACAGCGTTCTGGATGTGGTTCATGCCTTTGAGAAGGCTTGCGGTAAAGAGATTCCCTATGAGATCAAGCCGCGCCGTGCAGGCGATATTGCCACCTGTTACGCAGATCCCACCAAGGCAAAGAAGGAGCTGGGCTGGGTAGCGGAGTATGGCATTGAGGAAATGTGTGAGGATTCCTGGAGATGGCAGACCATGAACCCGAACGGTTATGCAGACTAAGATAAGAGTTGGAATATAGAACTGTTTCGGGATACTGCTGCGAATCAGAGCGGCAGTATCCCCTTTTTGTGAAATAGAAACTATTTTTATAACGTATAAAAAATTAATTACAGGGGAGAAAACATGAGAAAAGGATTTGACAATGACAAATATCTGGCTATGCAGTCGGAGCATATCCGGGAGCGTATCGCCCAGTTTGACAATAAGCTGTATCTGGAATTCGGTGGAAAGCTCTATGACGATTATCACGCGTCCCGCGTGCTGCCGGGTTTTGAGCCGGACAGCAAGCTGCGGATGCTGATGCAACTGGCCGATCAGGTAGAGATCGTCATCGTAATCAGCGCGGAGGATATCGAAAAGAATAAGGTGCGCGGCGATCTGGGAATCACCTACGATTCCGATCTGCTCCGCCTGAAGGCTATCTTTGAGTCTAAGAACCTCTATGTGGGCAGCGTCTGCATTACCCATTTTGCAGGCCAGTACAGCGCGCAGATGTTCCAGAGCCGTCTGGAGAAAATGGGCGTAAAGGTATACCGCCATTACCTGATTCCGGGATACCCGAACAATATTCCTTTTATCGTAAGCGACGAGGGCTACGGCCACAACGAATATATCGAGACCACCAAGCCGCTGGTGGTTGTCACTGCGCCGGGGCCGGGAAGCGGAAAGATGGCTACCTGTCTGTCCCAGCTCTATCATGAGCATAAGCGCGGCGTCCGCGCGGGCTATGCCAAGTATGAGACCTTCCCCATCTGGAATCTGCCCCTCGGCCATCCGGTAAATCTGGCTTACGAGGCGGCTACCGCGGATCTGAACGACGTCAATATGATTGACCCCTATCATCTGGAGGCGTATGGAAAAACTACGGTAAATTATAACCGGGACGTGGAGATCTTCCCGGTGCTGCGCGCCATGTTTATGGAGATTTACGGGGAATGCCCCTACAAGTCCCCCACAGACATGGGCGTCAATATGGCCGGCAATTGTATCATAGACGACGAGGCCTGCCGGGAGGCGTCCGGACAGGAGATTATCCGTCGCTACTATCAGACGCTGGTCAATATCGCCCGGGGCAAATCCAAAGAGGAAGAGGCTTACAAAATTGAGCTTCTGATGAATAATGCAGGCGTGACGGTCAAAGATCGAAAGGTCGTACCGGCAGCCCTGGCCCGCGCCGAGGAGACCGGACACACAGCCGCAGCCATCGAGCTGCCGGACGGCACCCTGCTTACAGGCAAGACCAGCGATCTGATGGGAGCCTGCTCTGCCCTGCTTATTAAGGCGTTGAAGCATCTGGCAGGCATTGACGAGGAGGTACTTCTGATTACCCCGAATGTCATTAAGCCGATCCAGAAGCTGAAGGTAGAGTATCTGGGCAGCCGCAATCCGCGTCTTCACATGGAAGAGGTTCTGATTGCCCTGTCCTCCAGTACAGAGAGCAACCCGCTGGCAGATCTGGCTCTCCGCCAGCTTCCGAATCTCCGTGGCAGCCAGGTGCATACCTCCCGGATGCTGAACGCGGCAGATGAAAAGACTTTCCAGAAACTGGGAATTATGCTGACCTCTGAGGCAAAATAGATACAGAGAAAGAACGTAGAAGAATGGAAAACCGGGACTGTCCGTTGAGACAGTCCCGGTTTTTGGCTGTGTTTATAGAAAGCTTAATTCTGATGTTCGTTCCGGTACTCGAGAGCCGCCGCCACAAAGCCGCGGAACAGCGGATGGGGCCGGTTCGGTCTGGATTTCAGCTCCGGGTGGGCCTGAGTAGCCAGGAAGAACGGGTGATCCGGGAGCTCAATCATTTCCACAATTCTTCCATCCGGAGAGATACCGGACAGGGTCATACCGGACTGACGGAGGATCTCCCGGTAAT
>CAKRTY010000134.1 GCA_934402125.1 uncultured Anaerosacchariphilus sp.
GTTCAGCGCCATGGCCTCTGCCAGCGCCGGTTTTTTCGGAGAACCGTACTCCAGCTCTCCGTGATGAGCCAGAATACAGTGCTTCAATTCATTCTCCAGCTTCTTCGGGAATCCGGGGATCTGACGGGCCCGCTCCGCCACCATCTCGCTGCCCATGGCAATATGGCCCAGCAGCTGTCCCTCGTCTGTATAATCATTTTCCGGGAAATCCGAAAGCTCATAAACCTTGCCGATATCGTGGCACATAGCCGCTGTATACAGCAGATCCCGGTTCAGATAGGTATAATTCTGCACATAATATTCGCAAAGCTTTGTCACATTTAATGTGTGCTCCAGAAGGCCGCCCACAAAGCTGTGGTGTACCGTCTTGGCCGCGGAATGGAACTTGAAGCCTTTGATAAATTCCGAATCGTCCACGAACAGGCTCTTTAAAAGCGCCCGCAGATGGGGCTCCTGTACCTGATTGGCGTAGCCCATCAATTCAGGGTACATCTCCTCCACGTCGCGCTCGCTGACCGGCAGATAATCCGCCGGATTGTATTCGCCCTCATGGGCCTTCCGCACCCGCTTCACATTCAGCTGCAGCGCGCCCTGGAAGCTGGTAGCCTCCGCCATAATATCAATATAATCCAGGGCGTCAAAATCATCGATCCCCTGGGAATTGGGGTCCCAGATCTTGGCGTCCACCACACCTGTCTTATCCTGTAAAATCAGGTTTTCATAGGATTTTCCATTTTTTGTAACCGCAGACTGACGCTGCTTGCACAGGTAAATGCCGGAAATACGCTCGCCTTCCCGGATTGTTTCAATATATTTCATCTCTATATTCTCCTCATTCTGATATCCGAACCACTATTTTAGCACATCCAGCTTCACACTGCACGTAATTTCTTTATATTCTTCTTTTCCCTTGCGCATCACTTTGATCTGAATTACCTGATCCTTGGAAAATTTCAGGAGCATTTCCTGCATCTCCGTCACGCTGTTTACTGCCTTTCCATTGATCTCCGTAATCACGTCGCCTGCCTGCAGGCCGCCGTTCAGGGCCGGAGAATCCGCTTCCACATCCGACACATAGACGCCCATGGGAATCCCCTGGTTCTCCGCTATCTCTGCTGTCACCCGGATTCCGCGGATACCCATATAAACCAGATCCTGACTGTTGGACAGGTGCTCGATGACCGCCTTCATATCAGAAATAGCGTAGGCCGTCAATGCCCGCTCGTTGGAGGCGTGAAGATAGGTATTTTCTATCAGTCCCACCACCTGTCCGTCCAGATTTACCAGCACACCGGTGCCCTCTTCCGAACGCTCCATATCCGTAATCAGCAGCCGGTACTCGCCGTCAACCACGCTGGTCTTATGACCGGAGGCTACCAGATTACCAAACTTCAGGGAACCGGAAAAGCCCGCGGGGCTGCCTACGGCAATCACACTGTCCCCGGCCTTCAGAGATTTGGAACTTCCCAGATCCGCAATCTTCACCGCCTCCACCGTACCTTCCTCCAGCGAGGCAAGACTAACGCTTAAAACCGCCATATTCGTTATCTTATCGTAATTTTTCAGGACCGCTTCCTGACTCTTTCCATCCGTAAATGCCACCTGCAGATAGCTGGCGTCCTTTACCGGCTCATAGGGCGTAAGCACCAGAAGCTCCACGCCGTTATTACCCACCAGGACTCCGCAGATCTCCCGCTGGCTCTCGTAGGTCTCGTTAAACCAGTCCGTGTCACTGCTGGCCGCCGTCACCGTCACCAGGCTTTTTCCGGCCTCCGCAGCCACTGCCCGCAGCTTGCCATACAGCTTCTGATAATCCGTAAGTTCCAGTTCTTGCGCCTCTGTAATAATCACCGGCTGCTCCTGGGACGGCGTCTGTACCGGTTCGTCCGCTTCCTCATTGTCCCTGGGAATGGTAATCTCCGTCTTTTCTTCTTTTCCGAACTTCTGCTCCATCCAGGGCTCCAGCTTTACAAATACAAAGCAGGCCATTGCGCCGCAGAGGGCCGACACCAGCAGCCACCAGCACAGACGGCGGAACTTTCTGTTCTGATAGAAGGGCTGTTTCTTAATCTTTTCTTTGATAAAGGAAAATTCCTCATTGTTTGATCTTCTGTCTTCAGCCATAGAAATCCTCCCTGACGCTCTGGGGAATCATATCCCGATATGTTTTATTTTAATACAATTTACTATGGCTGTACACAAATAAAACCCCTTTTCTTTCCCGCAAAATTGCGGTATACTTTGGGTATTATGAATAGAAAAGCTTATCACACACTAGAATTTTATAAAATCATTGAGCGTCTGGCTGCCGAGGCGGGAAGCGCAGGCGGACGCAAGCGCTGTATGGAGCTTACGCCCATGCAGGATCTGGCGGCGATTACGGCTGCCCAGCAGGAGACAGAGGACGCCCTGACGAGACTTTACCGCAGAGGCGGCGTGGGCTTCTCCGGTACGAAGGACGTGCGCGCTTCCCTGAAGCGCCTGGAAATCGGAAGCACCTTAAATATTCCGGAGCTTCTGGATGTCTGCTCCCTTCTGGAGACTGCGGCCCGGGCCAAACAGTACGCCCGGCAGAACGACGGACGGGAGGAGGAGCCGGATTCCCTGGATCCGCTCTTTTCCGCTCTGGAGCCCTGTACCCAGCTATCCTCTGAAATCCGCCGCTGTATCCTCTCTGAGGACGAGGTAAGCGACGACGCCAGTCCCGCCCTCCATCATGTGCGCCGCTCCATTCTGGCCGCCAACGACCGGATTCATTCTACCCTTTCCGGCATGGTAAACGGTTCCGCGAGAACCTACCTGCAGGACGCGGTGATTACCCAGCGAAACGGCCGCTACTGTATCCCAGTTAAGGCCGAATACCGCAGCCAAGTGCCCGGCATGATTCATGACCAGTCCTCCACCGGTTCTACCCTGTTCGTGGAGCCCATGGCCGTTGTAAAACTGAATAACGATTTAAAGGAATTATATCTGAAGGAGCAGGAAGAAATTGAGCACGTACTGGAGGCCCTGAGCAATCAGACCGCCCTCTGTACCGAAGAGCTGGCGGAGGATTATGAACTTCTGACTACACTGGATTTTATCTTCGCCAGAGCAAAACTTGCAAAGGATATGAAGGCCACCCGGCCGGAATTCAATGAAAACCGGCAGATCTATATCAAGGAAGCGCGCCACCCTCTGCTGGATCCCAAAAAGGTAGTACCCGTCACGATCCGCCTGGGACAGGATTACGATCTGCTGATTGTCACCGGCCCCAATACCGGCGGTAAGACGGTTTCCCTGAAAACCACCGGACTTCTGACCCTGATGGGACAGGCCGGTCTGCATATTCCCGCCGCCCAGAATTCTAAGCTTGCGGTCTTTGACGATGTGTACGCAGATATTGGCGACGAGCAGAGCATCGAGCAGTCCCTCAGTACCTTCTCTTCCCATATGACCAATATCATCCGGATTCTGAAGGAGGCTTCCCTGAATTCCCTGGTACTCTTTGACGAGCTCTGCGCAGGAACCGACCCCACCGAGGGCGCAGCCCTGGCCATCGCGATTCTTTCCCATTTACACAAAATGGGCATCCGCACCATGGCCACCACCCATTACAGCGAGCTGAAGGTCTTTGCCCTTTCCACAGAAGGGGTAGAAAACGCCTGCTGCGAGTTCGATGTGGAAACCTTAAGTCCCACCTACCGGCTGCTCATCGGTATTCCCGGTAAGAGTAACGCCTTTGCTATCTCAAGAAAGCTGGGACTGCCCGACTTCCTGATTGAGGACGCCAGGGGACACTTAAGCGAACAGAATGAAAGCTTTGAGGATCTGCTGTCCGATCTGGAGAGCAGCCGCCGGACCATTGAGATGGAGCAGGCAGAGATCCAGGAGCATAAAGAAGAGATCCGCTCTCTCCGGGAAGCCCTGGAGAAGAAGCAGGAGAAGCTGGAAGCCCAGCGCGACCGCATTTTACAGGAAGCCAATGAGCAGGCCCGTAAAGTCCTACAGGAGGCAAAGGACTACGCCGACGAGACCATGAAGAATTTCCATAAGTTTGGCAAGGCTAACATATCTGCCAGCGAAATGGAGGCAGAGCGCGCCAAGCTCCGGGAGCGTATGAAAAAAACCGAAAAGGCCCTGACCAGAGAGGTGGAGAAAAAACCGAAAAAGGCTCTGAAGGCCTCCGACCTGCATCTGGGCGATACGGTCAAGGTGCTCAGTCTGAACCTGCAGGGTACCGTCAGTTCCCTGCCCGACGCCCGGGGAAATCTCTATGTCCAGATGGGAATCTTACGTTCCCAGGTGAAGCTTACGGATCTGGAGCTGGTGGAGGAGGCTGTCATCACCGCCAAGCAGTTCCAGCGCACCAGCGCAGGCAAGATCAAAATGAGCAAATCCGCCAGCGTGAGCACCGAAATCAACCTCATCGGTATGACCGTAGACGAGGCCCTGGCGCACCTAGATAAATACCTGGACGACGCTTACCTGGCCCATCTGCCCTCTGTCCGTATCGTACACGGCAAGGGAACCGGCGCTCTCCGAAAGGCCGTACAAGGTCTCCTGAAGCGCAATAAATACGTAAAATCCTACCGCATGGGTGAATTTGGCGAGGGAGACGCAGGCGTTACAATCGCAACCTTTAAACAGGAGTAAAAAAATGGTAGCTAAACAGAAAATTCTCATCGTCGACGACGATAACAATATTGCAGAGCTGATTTCTCTGTATCTGACCAAGGAATGCTATGAAACCATGATTGTCAATGACGGCGAAGAGGCCCTGAAGGTCTTTGATACCTTCAAGCCCCAGCTGATCCTGCTGGATCTGATGCTGCCGGGTATCGACGGCTATCAGGTCTGCCGGGAAATCCGGGCCAAATCCAACACCCCCATTATCATGCTGTCCGCCAAGGGCGAGGTCTTCGACAAGGTCCTGGGACTGGAGCTGGGCGCAGACGACTATATCATCAAGCCCTTTGATTCCAAGGAGCTGGTGGCCCGCGTCAAGGCCGTACTCCGGCGTTATCAGCCGGCAAAACCGGCAGACACCGCCACGCCCTCTGCCAAGATTGTGGAGTACCCGGATCTGGTCATCAACCAGACCAACTACTCGGTCCTGTACCAGGGCAAGCCGGTGGATATGCCGCCTAAGGAGCTGGAGCTTCTGTATTTCCTGGCC
>CAKRTY010000135.1 GCA_934402125.1 uncultured Anaerosacchariphilus sp.
CGCGTCATCTCGGAAGACACGGCCATTCTCTGTGCCCGTCAGATACCCATACGTTTCCACATACACATCGTAGATCTGATTTAGCTTTTCCAGCTCCGGCTTCAATTCCGCCTCTGTGCATCCTCCAAGCTCCAGACGGATCAGGCTGCGTACCTGATTCCGGATCACGTCAAGCCCCTGGATTCGCTCTTTTTCCCGCCCGGACACCTCACGCAGATACATCTGAGAATTTTCCCGGTAATACAGCTTTCCATTTAGAAACGTAAAAGTATAATTTTTTACCTCCGGGTCTGCGGGAATGATTTCCTCTGTCGTCTCCTCTCTTTCCACGACATGTTCAAAGTCTGTCAGCTCTGCATGGATATTGCCGATGGCCTTACGCAGAGCCGCGTACAGATTGAAATCCGGATCACGGTTTACACAGGCGGTATAATGGCTGTCTGCTCCAAAGGGGCCGTTGTCATACTCCATCCTGCCCAGCATCATTTCCGGATGCTCTGCGAAATAGGAATTTACCGCAATGCCGTCCTCCGTATATCCCAGATGTACCCAGTCCGGTTCCACCTCCATTTTCCGCTCCCGCTTCTGGAAAAACAGGATATCCGCCGTCACCTCGGCTCCGGCCTGCGCCTTGAACGCTGTACTGGGAAGCCGAACCGCCCCTTTCAGTTCGGCCCGTTCCGCCAGATACTTTCTCACGGTCGGATTGCTCTTATCCATGGTTCCTTTGGTGGTAATTACAGCCACCATGCCTCCGGGCCTTACCAGATCCAGGGCTTTCGCGATAAAATAATCATGAATCCGGAAATGATACTTATCGTAGGCCGGGTCATGGACCTTATAATCGCCAAAGGGCACATTTCCAATAACCACATCAAAAAAATCGGCCTGAAAAGCAGTCTTTTCAAAGCCGGTAATCTGAATCTTGGCTGTCTGGTAAAGCTGCCTTGCTATCCTTCCGGATATCCGATCAAGCTCCACTCCATAGCGTTTGCTGTTCTGCAAAGAAATCGGCATACTTCCGAAGAAGCTGCCGATTCCCATAGACGGTTCCAATATATTTCCGGATCGAAATCCGAATTGTTCCAACGCCTGCCCCATGCAGGCCACCACCTCCGGCGGCGTGTAAAACGCGGTATTGACTGAGGCCCGCGCTGCAGCATATTCCTCCGGGTCCAGAAGCCCTTTAAGTTCCGCGTATTCTTTAGCCCAGCCTGGATTTTGTTCATCGAATGCCTGGGACAGACCGCCCCAGCCCACATATTTCGATAGAGTCTGCTGTTCCTCCGCTGTCGCCCTCCGGCCCTCTGACTCAATCCGCTTTAAGGTCTGAATAGCCTCCCGGTTCCACTGGTATCTGGTCTTGGGACCTCCTTCCGGAAGCTCCCAGAGATCATAGTGAAAATCTAATGGTACTGCCAGACGATCTCGCGCAGTACGATCTCCTCCGCCTGCATCTGCGCCTGTTCCCGCAGCTTCCACTGTTCCAGAAAGGATCTCCGGTTCTGCATGGGCCTGGATTTCAGGTAGCTGTCCATCAGCTCTGCCAGCATCTCGTTCGCTTCCCGGTCTACTTCCCGCATCTTCTCCTCCAGTTTCCCACAGCGGTAAAGAAAGCTGTACCGGCTCTCCTCGTTCTCTTTCAGATAGCGCATGGCCAGATGGCCGTACTTTCCGACGCGACTCAGATCCTGACCAGGTACTTCCATCTCCGGATACAGCAGGCCGTCTTTTCGTTGATAATGCAGATTCATCCCTTCCATCGTATATCCTTCTCCTTTCGCGTTCCATGTATCGGATATTTCGCGCGAACTCCCTTAAGATCTCACAGGATATATCATTGACCAGTGTCCCCAGCCGATACAGGATCTCTTCGTCTGCGTAATCCCGGATATCTGAAAAATCCGGCTCTACGGTATCCAGACTGCACCTGCTTCCTACCGTATATAGGACGCTGCGATAGATCATATCTTTGGCCTTTTCTTCTGTCATCCCTTTCGCTGTCCTGACCAGATCTGAAATTCGTTCGCTGTAATCTGCTTTTATCATAGACCAAACATTTGTTCCTGTAAATACATTTAACAGATTTTTTTGCGCCTTTTCATCGCCCTTTTCATCGTAGGCTTCCATCTGTCCACTTTCTACCAGATAGTCCAGATATTCCTTTAGATGTGGTCCTTCCAGCTCCCAGGTAAGTTTCCGGTTTCTTCCCCCGGTGTCCTTGAAATCAAATACATAACGCAAATGCGATTTTAAAGCTCGGGAAGGAAAGATACCGATCCCCCTGCTTCCCCGGCGTACATAACGGTCTACCTTTTTCCAACTGTCATAATCAGCCACCAGCACTGCATTCGGACGCTGTATCCAGATTAACAGTATATTTTCCCACTCGTACCGGTACAGCCGCCCATTCAGCCGCAGCACCTCTTTCCAGGTCTCGGAAGACGCGGCTGCCCTCTGCACTGCGGTGTCATATAGCTGATTCATCTGATACATGATATTCTATCTACTCCCCCTTTTTCCCATTCCGCATCAGCTCCGCCAGCGCCTGCTCCTCTTCCTCGTCCAGCAAAAGTCCCAGCTCACCGCTGTCGTTACCTTCGCTTTTTTGTTCCTGCTCCGTCTTCATCTTTTTCGCCAGCCGGAGCAGGATGTAGTTCATCCGCAGGAGCTGGACGCTTTTCTGAAAGGTCAGCTCCTCCCGTTCCAGTAAAAGCTGCTGCTTCTCTACCTGCTTTGCCAGCGCTCCCTGTACCTCGCTCACCTCTGTGCTCTGCAGTGTACAGGAAATACAGGAGGGGCCGGATCTGGCCCACTCCCTGTGTAACTCCTGCATCAGGTACTCCATATTATCCATGACTTCATTTTTCATATTGTCTTCATCTCCCTTCTAGGGCCTGCATACCGTTACGATACTTCCCCGGCTGTGAAGGTTCCGGTATACGACGCCTGTACTTTCATTTGCCGCCTCGATTATCATGCCGTTTCCGGCATAGATGGCTACGTGGCTGATATTCTTATACCGTCCATTATAGACGTAGCTGAAATAAATCAAATCGCCGGGCTGCAATTCTTCCAACGGGACGCTCTTTCCGGCCTGTTCCAGTCCCTGGGCCTGGGCCGCCGCCGAGTAGGAGCCGCCGAAGCTGATATCCACTCCGGCTGCCTTCCACGCATAATAGACCAGAGAGCTACAGTCGTAGTAATCACCACTGTCCCGTAGCTCCTGACTGTATGGATAGCCCACCTTGCTAAGCGCATACGACAGGGCCGCTCCCACGTCACCGGAAGCATCGCCAAGAGCAGTCCGGATCTCTTCCTCCGTGAGCTTTTCAAAGCTGTCCGCACCATTGCCGCCAAGCAGAACCAGATTTTCCGGGCGCATAAGCTCTTCCAGCATGGCTACTTCGTCTTCGCCGAAGCCGTACTCTGCCACCATATCCGAATAGGTTTTCAGATGAACTTTCACATACAGGACAGAAACGGTCTCAGTAATGGCCTGACCATTCTTATCCTTTTCTCCGGTGTCCCGTTCCTCGGTTCCCGTTTCCAGTGTGTAGCTGCACATATTCTCCATAACCGTCCGCATCCAGCTTTTTGTTGTGTCGTTCACGACAGAAGCCGTATCCCCGACGCCATACCGGACCATATAGACGGCTATCATATCATAGAGGTTGGAGGGCTCTGCCCCGCCGCCCTCATAGTCCACATAGATCAATTCTCCCTCGTCATAGCCGCTGTGCTCCTGCGCAAGCTGCTCTGCTTCCTTCCGGAAATCAGACAGATAAGAAGAAAATACGTCCGTGACCTGTTCCCCTTCTTCCAGTGTCGGCAAAAATATGGCGAACGGCGAATTGTAAAGGATAGTCACGACTGCCACCACCGGGATAAAGGCCACTGCGATAAAGAGGGCTGCACCCACCAGAAAGCCGCCAATGGCTGCTACCGCCTTTTTCACGAGAACCTCCAAATACTTGACGGCAACATCCCGGGTGAGCTTGGCAATACTGTCTTTTTGCTCCTCTTCAGCTCGGGTCTTATCCAGAAAGTAGGCAATCTTTCTCTGCCTTAGCTGCCGTTTTGTGGCTTCCTTTTTTGCGTCTGCCTGCTTCTGCTTTTTCCCGGCTGCCCTGCTTTGATAAGCCTCCGACTGTCTGTTTCCGGCCTGTCTTTCGTCATGTCGCCGTTCCAGGCGGCTTTTTCTTTTCTCTTTGCCTTTTAACTCTTTTCCTTTCCGATAGCCTTCTTTTTGGATGGCCTGTACCTGTCTCTTCTTATTATAATAAGGATCCGCCTGATACCGTCCTGTCGTGTAATACCGCTTTCCCTGTCGGTAGGCGTCACTGCCTTTTCGGTTGTAGCGGCGTGAAGTGCCTGCCTTCGTGCTAACCCTTTTCACCTTCGGCCCCCGCTGTACGGTATAAATCCGGGCTCCTTTGACTGCAACTCTCTGACCGGACGTCCGCACCCGGATACCGCTGCCTTTCTTCACATGCAACCTGACAGGCTTATCAATCTTCTGCCGGATAACCAGTGCTGCCACCTCCATCCGCTGACTCAGCCTGTTCCACCAGCTCATAGGGATTTGTATTATACATTTGGTAGAGCTTCGAATCTTTCGATACCGTCTCATCAAAAGGAATCACCACAGACCCAAATCGGAGCAGGCCGGTTCCTGCCGGGGCATTGTTGACATAATCCAGTTGCGCCTCTGAGATATTCAGGGCGTCCGCCACTGTATCCAAATCGGTACTGGACTGCCGGAGCAGAGCTACAAATTCGGAATTGGCCAGCATGGTACCGATGGTATCCCGGCTGTCACTCCGCAGGATATCTGCCAGATTCTGGGTAATACCGGTGCAGATACCCCGGCGCTTTCGTACCTTTTTCCAGAGCGCCCAAAGATAATTCGCAGAATAGGGAGACTGGAGCAATACATGGAACTCGTCGATCCATAACCATGTGGCAATCCCCTTTTTCCAGTTTTCCATAATTCGCTGCTGGATACACTCCAGCATGACCAGCATGGCAATGGGGAACAACTCCTCGCCCAGATCCTGAATACCAAATACCAGAAACCGGTTGTCCACATCCACGTTGCTCTGATGATTAAAAATATTCAAGGAACCTTCCGTGAATAACTCCATGGATAAG
>CAKRTY010000136.1 GCA_934402125.1 uncultured Anaerosacchariphilus sp.
GTATCTCTCTGTTGCACTGTCCCTGGAGTTGCCTCCGCCGGACGTTATCCGGCGTCCTGCCCTGTGGAGCCCGGACTTTCCTCACCTGGCACCTTTCGGCCTGCCAGCCGCGAACATCTGCTTTACCTGCGTGTTTCAGTATAACACGGGGATTTTTTCCATGCAAGTACCGATTTCCGCTGTCACGCTATTTTTCTCCAAAGTTTCTTGACGAGCAATCTGATTTCCACTATGATGAGAAAAAAGAATTCTGCAAATCAGAGTTTATGCTGTTTCAGACAGTACCTGTATAAAAAGGAGGCACATAATGACAAAAGAAGAACTGACGAAACGCCTTGGAAATAAAACACTGATTCTCGACGGAGCGACGGGCTCCAATCTGATGAAAGCCGGTATGCCAAAGGGTATCTGCACCGAACAATGGGTAGCCGAGCATCCGGATACAATCATTGAACTGCAGAAAGCCTATGCGGAGGCAGGTTCCGATATCGTCTATGCCCCCACCTTTATGGCTAATCCCATCAGTCTCGCCACCCACGGACTGGAGGCCGAGACTGAACGCCTGAATCATACTCTGGTGGGCCTATCCCGGAAGGCAGTCGGCAATCAGGTACTGGTGGCCGGAGATCTGACTACCACTGGAAAGCTGATGGAACCCCTGGGGCCTATGAAGTATGAAGATCTGTTTGAGTCTTATAAAGAACAGATTTCCTATCTGGCTGACGCAGGCGTCGATCTTCTGGTAGCAGAAACCATGCTGGCATCCAACGAAACCCTGGTTATCCTGGACGCAACCCAGGCAGTCTGTGATCTGCCGGTGCTCTGCTCCCTGACCATGGAAGCTGACGGCAGCCTGTTCTTCGGCGGTAATGTATTTGATGCCGTAGAGGAGTTGGAAGCCATGGGCGCTTTCGCCGTAGGCTGTAACTGCTCCACCGGTCCGGATCAGCTGGAGTCTGTCATCGCCGGTATCCGGCAGAGAGTGTCCATTCCGGTTATCGCCAAACCCAACGCGGGAATGCCCACTATCTCTCCGGAAACCGGAGAAGCTATCTACAGCATGGCTCCGGATGAATTTGCCCGAAGTATGCTGAAGCTTCGGGACGCAGGCGCTTCCTTCCTTGGCGGCTGCTGTGGCACGACGCCGGAATTCATCCGGGAATTAAAGAAAGCTCTTTCTTAGGGAAGCATATAAGAAAACCCGGCGAACTGCCGGGTTTTCCTGATTCTATTCTTATTTTTCTTCAGATGCAGAAATCGTTTCCGGATCTTTCTTTTTGCTGCTCCAGTAAATCCTCCAGCGTCACACTGTCCACGTACTCTGTGATCACCTGATAGAGACCTTTCCAGAATGGTAATGTCACACACTCTCCCTGTCGGGGACAGGTATTAATCTCCTGCTCCAGACATGCAACCGGCGCCAGTTCGCCCTCGGCATACCGCAGGATCTCTCCAATGGTATAATCCTTCGGCTGCTTTGCCAGACGATAGCCGCCCTGCGGTCCCCGGACGCTCTCCAACAGGCCCAGCTTCCCGAACTGAGACACAATCTGCTCCAGGTACTTTAAGGAAATTCCCTGCCGTGCTGAAATCTCCTTCAGCGGCACATATCTTCCCTCGCTGTTTGCGGCTAAATCCAACATAAAACGAAGCGCATAACGCCCCTTGGTCGAAATCTTCATTTTCTACTCCCTTATTACTCTTTTGTTTCTTTTTTCTCCAGACGCTCAAACACCATATCGTAACCGTCTTCCCCATAATTTAACGACCGGTTTACGCGGCTGATGGTTGCTGTGGAAGCTCCCGTCTTCTCAGCAATCTCCAGATATGTCTTCTGCTCCCGCAGCATCTTCGCGACCTCGAAGCGCTGAGAAAGTGAAAGCAGCTCGTTGATGGTACATACATCTTCAAAAAATGTGTAACACTCTTCCTTGTTCTTGAGACTCAAAATTGCGTCAAACAGGAAATCAACGGACTCCGTTCTAATTTTCTTGTTCATAGCTTTCCCCTTCTTGTATTTATCAAAGATATCCTTATTTTAGCACAGTAAAAGATTAAAATCCAGAAGAGAATCACAATTTATAAATCCTTAATTATTTTTTTCTGCTGTTTCCGCATATTCCCTCGTCACCAGGTTTTCGTAAGGTACCCGCTCCGCCAGTTCCCCGGCCTCTGCCAGGATATCCTGCAGAAGCTCAAAGCTCTTTTTCTCAAAAATCAGATTGTCTTTCCAGGTGTCCTGCTCATAATAGCGGCTCACAATCGTAATGATATCCTCCAGCTCTGTTTCTTTGAACTGCGGCGCTATCACCCGGGCTATCTCCTCCGGAGTATGATTCTGCACGTAAGTCATGCCCTTCTGAAGCGCATTGGTAAATCCCTGGATCACCTCCGGATGAGCTTTCAGGTAACTCTGCTTCGCACTGTAGGCTGTATAAGGCACATACCCGGAATCCACCCCCAGCGACGCTACCACATAGCCTTTTCCTTCTTTTTCCAAAGTTGAAGCGCCCGGCTCGAATTCTACGGTAAAATCTCCCTGTCCGCCGGAGAAGGCTGCTGCAGTGGAGCCAAAATCGATGCTCTGATCGATATGCAGATCCGTGGCTGGATCCAGGCTGTTCTTTTTCAGGATGTATTCAAAGACCATCTGTGGCACGCCACCCTTCCGACCTCCCAAAACGTCCTTCCCCTTCAAATCTGCCCACTCAAAATCTGGCATTGTCTCTCGCGCCACCAGGAAGTTCCCGGCCCGCTGGGTGAGCTGGGCGAAGTTCACGATATAATCGTCTGGATTCTGATTGTAGACATAGATGGAAGCCTCGGAACCCATGAAGCCGATGTCGGCTTCGCCGGAAAGGACGGCGGTCATGACTTTATCAGCCCCAAAGCCAGTTACCAGATCGAGGTCGATACCCTCTTCCGCAAAGTAGCCTTTCTCAATGGCTACGTACTGAGGCGCGTAGAAGATGGAATGGGCTACCTCGTTTAATGTGACCTTTGTCAGGCCGTCGGACGCTGTACTGTCCGAACCGCCGCAGCCTGCGGCGGCCTGTGGGGTCATCTTACGCTTCCTCCAGCGTCACCCGGCCCAGCCGGGTGTCCGCCACATATGGCTCCTTCAGCTCCCGCAGACGGGCCATGTGGGGCTGCTGCAAATGGATGCGCTGATGGGCCTGCGTCTGCCACTGCTCCACCAGCAGGATTTTATCCTCCTGCTGGGCGGAGAAATAGTAGTCGTAGCGGATACAGCCCTCCTCCCGGCGGATGGTATCGGCAATGCCCTCCATCACGATCTGACGAACGAAGGTCTCCCGGCAGCCGGGCTTGGCCGTATAGGCCACATACAGGGTCAGGGGTGTGCTCTCCTTCATGGCCGTTTCCCTCCTCAATACCGCTTGTCCAGCTCTGCGATCATGGCCGCAATGGCATTCTCCCAGCAGTTGGGCAGGATATGAATACCCGGCACCTCATGCACCGGCTGAATGGCATTGGCCGGGGCAAAGGCGGTGCGGGCAAAGGTCAGCATGGGGATGTCGTTGGCGTGGTCGCCCACGCAGTAGACGTTCTCCTGCCGGATCTCCAGCATTTGGGCCAGACGGCGCACCATGCCGCCCTTGTTGGCCCCCCTGGCCGTCAGCTCCAGCAGATAGGGGTTGGACGGCACCACCTCATACTCGGTGCTCCAGCTCTGGCGTGCGATGTACTCCCGCAGGGCCGTCATCCGGGGCTCCGCCTCCTCAAACAGTAGCTTGGAGATGGGGGACGGCACCTCCTCCATGCTGGCCAGCGCCACCGTGGGGGAGTGGGTCAGATGCAGGTGATGATAGGTGATCTCGTTGGGATTGATGGCGTGGATGGAGTCATCGTCGTGATAGATCTCCAGCGCCGTCTCCGGCAGGTCCTCCAGCAGGCGGCAGATATGCCCCCGGACAGACTCCGGCAGAAAGGCCGTGTATAGGTACCGCTGCTGAGCAAAGTCGTAGATGGCAGCGCCGTTGAAGAGCACCGTGGGGCCGTTCATGGGAACGCCCTCCCGAACCCGTGAAAAGGACGGCAGCGCCCGGCCCGTGGCCACGGAGAAGGTGCCGCCCTCCGCCATGAAGTACTCCACCGCCTCCCGGTTCTCCCGGGATACCGAGGGCAGAGGGCCGCCGCTCTTCAGCGCCCCCTCGGTATACACCATGGTATTGTCATAATCGCTGGCGATCAGAACGCCTGAAAACTTTCCCACGGCTCACGCCTCCGTCTTGGGCGTACCGCCGCCCTGACCGCCTCTGCGGCGGCCTCCACGGTGCCGGGGGCGCTTGTTGCTCGGCCCTTCGTCCCCGATGAGCCGCTGGCTCTCCTGACGGGACACGGGCTTGGCATCCGGCTGGGGGGTGAAGGGCTTGATGGCGCTGGCGCCGGGCTTGCTGCCGCGGGTACGGCGGCGGCGATTGCCCTCCCGCCGCTTCTCCTCCGGCTTTTCCGCCGGCTTTTCCGCCGGACGCTCCGCAGGACGCTCGCTGCCCTTGCCGCCTCTGCGGCGGCGGCTGCGGCGGCGGCCCTCCTCCGGCTCCTCCCGGTCGGCGGCAAAGTCTGCAATGATGGTGGGGACAGGAAATTCCTCCTGCCGCTCCTCTGTGTAGCGGGCGGGCCGCTCCTTGGGGATCTCGATGCCCTCCCGGCTGCCCTTGCCGTTGCGGAGGACGCACACCTCGCAGTTGTGGTAGCACCGGGGAGCCTCCGGCTTCTCATCCAGCCGCACCTTCACCGTCTCCTTCAGGACGTTGACGTCGCTGACATTACCGGGGCCGTCGGGGGTCTGGACAAAGGAATCGTTCTTGGGCAGACGCTTCAGAGCGTCCTCATAGGCCTCCTGTTCATATTTCAGGCAGCACATGAGCCGCCCGCAGGTGCCGGAAATTTTCGTGGGATTCAGAGACAGACTCTGGGTCTTGGCCATCTTGATGGAGACGGGCATGAAATCGTCCAGAAACTGGGCGCAGCAGAAGGGCCGGCCGCAGATCCCCAGGCCGCCCAGCATCTTTGCCTCGTCCCGGACGCCGATCTGCCGCAGCTCGATGCGGGCCCGGAAGGCAGAGGCCAGATCCTTCACCAGCTCCCGGAAGTCCACCCGGCCATCGGCGGTGA
>CAKRTY010000137.1 GCA_934402125.1 uncultured Anaerosacchariphilus sp.
AGCTGGAGAATGAATTGAAGCACTGTATTCTGGCTCATCACGGAGAGCTGGAGTACGGTTCTCCGAAAAAACCGGCCCTGGCAGAGGCCATGGCGCTGAACCTGGCGGACAATACAGACGCGAAATTGGAGACGATGAAGGAGATTTTCAAGGCAGCAGGACAGAACACAGGCTGGCTTGGCTACAACCGCTTCTTTGAGTCCAATCTGCGTAAGACGGAGGTTTAATATTGGTGAAGAAGAACGATTTGGTGGAACTTACAATCGAATCGATGGGAAGCGCAGGAGAGGGGATAGGCAAAATCGATGGCTATCCCCTTTTTGTAAAGGATACCTTTCCCGGAGACAGGGCCAGGGTCAGCCTGACCAAGGTGAAAAAGACCTATGCCTTCGCAAGGCTTGTGGAGCTTCTGGAGCCGTCGCCGGATCGGGAGGAGCCCCGGTGCGCCCAGTACAGACGCTGCGGCGGCTGTCAGATTCAGGGACTGGCTTATAAAAAGCAGCTTCTATATAAAGAGGAAAAGGTACGGGAGGATCTGAAACGCCTGGGAGGCTTCGCGGAGCCGCCGGTGCAGGCTGTGCTGGGGATGGACGAGCCCTACCGCTATCGGAACAAGGCCCAGTTCCCCTTTGGAAAGGACAAAGAGGGACGGGTGGTGACAGGCTTTTACGCGGGCCGAACCCACAGCATTGTGCCGGAGACGGACTGCGCTTTGGGAATAGAAGAAAATCAGATTATTTTGAATAAAATTCTCAGCTTTATGAACGAGAAGCAGATCGAGCCCTACGATGAGACTACGGGAAAAGGGCTGCTGCGTCATGTACTGATCCGGAAGGGCTTTGCCACAGGCGAGCTGATGGTGAGCCTGGTGATCAACGGAAAAAGCTTTCCGGAGGTTGAAAAGCTGGCAGACCGGCTTTTTGAGATTCCGGGAATGACCAGTCTGACGCTGAATGTCAATCAGAAGAACACCAATGTAATTCTGGGAGAGCAGATTATTCCGGTGCGGGGTCAGACCTATATTACGGATAAAATCGGCGATATCAGCTACCGGATTTCGCCCCTGTCCTTTTATCAGGTCAATCCGGTGCAGACGGAGAAGCTGTACGGCACAGCCCTGGAATTCGCGGGGCTGACCGGTCAGGAGACCGTCTGGGAGCTTTACTGCGGCATCGGAACCATTTCCCTTTTTCTGGCGCAGAGCGCCGGTCAGGTATATGGAGTGGAGATCGTGCCCCAGGCTGTGGAGGACGCGAAGCATAACGCAGAGCTCAACGGCATTTCTAATGTGGAATTTTACCTGGGCAAGGCGGAGGAGGTTCTGCCTGAGAAATATGAAAAAGAGGGAATTCACGCGGACGTTATCGTCATCGATCCGCCCCGGAAGGGCTGCGATCCGGCCTGTATCGAGACCATGCTGCAGATGGAGCCGGAGCGTATCGTCTATGTAAGCTGCGATCCGGCCACCTTTGCGCGGGATCTGAAGCTTCTCTGCGCGGACGGCAGATATGAGCTTCGGAAGGTGCAGCCGGTGGATATGTTCCCCCAGACCGCAGGGATCGAAAACGTGGGCCTTTTGGTCCGCAGAGAGCGGGAATAAAACAGGAAAGGAGGCTTAAAAGGGTATGACGGTAAGAAAAGAGCTTGTGCTTTATTATACGCCGGAGAAATCCGACGCGGATCGGCTGCTGAAGGGCGTGCTGGTGCGCATGGGAATCCGGATCCGGAATTTGACGCCGGAGCAGACCGGTGAAAGGGTGGGCACCCTGGCCGGGCTTTCGGGCTTTGAGCAGCAGGAGGCGGCAGAGTGTCCCGTGATTCCGGAGAAAATGCTGATTTTGCATGGCTTTGGCAATCAGCGCCTGCAGGAGCTTCTGGCAGGACTTCGGAAAGCCAAGGTTCCGCCCATTGCGCTGAAGGCGATGGTGACAGAGCACAATGCGGGCTGGACGCTTTATGAGCTGTATCGGGAGCTTCTGGCTGAGCATGAGAAAATGACCGGACAAAAAGGAGAGTAAATATATGGAAAAAGAAGCCTTTCAGAAACGCCTGGAGGATCTGGGCGAGCTGGCGAAAATCAACCAGAACCGTCTGAGCACCGACGCGGTAAAGACGTTTTTAAAGGATATGGATCTGACGGAGGAACAGTATAACCTGGTATTCGCCTATCTGGCCTCCAAGCTGATTACCGTAGAGGGCTATGTGCCTGCGGCCGGAGAAGGAAAGGAAGGCGCGCCGGTGCTGACGGAGGAGGAGCAGAATTTCCTGAACCAGTACGAGGAGGACTTAAGCTACCTGAGCATGCTGGGCGAGGAGGAGCTGCTGGAGCTCTGCCGGGAGGTGGAGGAAAACGGTGACAGCGACGCCAAGGCCCGCCTGACGGAGCAGCTGCTTCCGGCTGTGGTGGAGACGGCGAAACGCTATACAGGCAGAGGTCTGCCTCTGGGCGATCTGATCCAGGAGGGCAATATCGGCCTGATGCTGGCGCTGGAGACGCTGGGTCTTCGGGAAGGGGAATGCACTGCGCCGGATTACCTGAAGGCAGAGATTGAGAAAGCAGTCAGCGAAGCCCTGGAGGATCAGCAGACAGAAAAATCTGCGGGCGAGCTGCTGGCGGATCGCTTAAATGAGCTGAGCGACGGAATCCGGGAGCTGTCCGGAGAACTGGAGCGTCAGGTATCGGTGGAGGAGTTGTCGGCGTTTATGGATATGCCGGTGGAAGAGATCGAGGATCTGCTGAAGCTGGCAGGCGAGGGAACCGGAGACGACAGCGGGGAAGGGCAAAATTAAGATGTTTTTTATCATGGGAATCAATCAGGAGCAAAAGGATCTGGGAAGCTTTGGCCCTTATATCTGCGGAGCCTGCGGCAGCTACGGACGCTATCAGGTTTACATAACATACATGTGCCTGAGCCTGTTTTTTATTCCGCTTTTCAAATGGAGTAAAAGATATTATGTACAGACCAGCTGCTGTCAGAGCTTGTACGAGCTGAATCCGGAGGTGGGAAAACGGATTCAGAGGGGAGAAACCATGGAGATCCGAACAGAGGATATGACGCTTGTCCGCCGCGGAAGCGGCGGCTGGCAGAATACGGCGCAGCGCCGTGTCTGTCCGGTCTGCGGCTATGAGACGGAAGAGAATTTTGCCTACTGTCCGAAATGCGGCGCCCGAATGGGAGAATAAAGAGAATAAATAGGTACGAAAAAGGCACCCCGGATGGGATGCCTTTATTTAGAAGCGACTTACGCTACTACTACAACGTTGGTAGCCTGCGGTCCACGATTTCCTTCGGTTACATCGAAGGTAACGGACTGGCCTTCCTCCAGAGTCTTGAAGCCATCAGCAACGATGCCGGTGAAATGTACGAATACATCCTCGCCTGTCTCAGAGTTGGTGATGAAGCCGTATCCCTTTGTTCCGTTGAACCACTTAACAGTACCCTTGTTCATAAATGAAGCCTCCTATAATTATAGAAAATAATTTGGTGTCTCATGCGCTCCCGAAAATAAAAAAATCACATGTTTTTGTAAAGCATCAAAGTGAACGATGACTTACAAAAACATGTGAATCAATCCTCTTCGAAAATACATTTAAACGACGTTATTATATCCTGAAAATGGCAGAAAGTCAAGGAAAACTTATTTCCTATAAAAGAACTGGGTATTGATCCGGAGCTGGATTTATTGTATGCTCATAAGTAAGAATAGAACAGAGGCAGGAGGTAGAAACATGCAGAATGAAGCAGAGCGGAAGCTGGAGGATTTGAAAGCTTATTTAAGGGAGCTGGGAAGTGTGGCTGTGGCCTTTTCCAGCGGGGTAGATTCCACATTTTTATTGAAGACAGCCCATGAGGTGCTGGGAGATAAGGCCATTGCCATAACGGTCAGCTCCAGCTCCTTTCCGAAGCGGGAGCTGACGGAAGCAAAAGCATTCTGTGAACAGGAGGGGATCCGCCATGTTATCTGTGAATCGGACGAACTGGCGATCGAGGGATTTGCCCAGAACCCGCCCGACCGCTGCTATCTGTGCAAACGGGAGATTTTCCGAAGGATAAAAAAGCTGGCGGCAGAGAATGGGATTGCTTACGTGGCAGAGGGCTCCAATATGGACGACAACGGCGATTACCGTCCAGGTCACAGAGCCATCGCGGAACTGGAGATCAAGAGTCCCCTGCGAAAAGCGGAGCTTACGAAACAGGAGATTCGGGAGCTTTCCAGAGAGCTGGGTCTGCCCACCTGGGATAAGCCGTCCTTTGCCTGTCTGGCCTCCCGTTTCGTGTACGGGGAAACCATTACAAGGGAGAAGCTTGGCATGGTAGAGAAGGCGGAGCAGCTGCTTCTGGACTATGGCTTTCATCAGGTGCGGGTACGGATCCACGACAACCTGGCCCGCATTGAGGTGCTGCCGGAGCAGTTTGAGCGGCTGATGGAGGAGAAGGTCCGCACCGACGTGGTGGCAAAGCTGAAGGAGTACGGCTTTTTGTACGTGACGATGGATTTATCCGGATACCGGATGGGAAGTATGAATGACGGATTGAAAAAATAAGGGAATCCAAAGAACGCCTGGCGGATTGCGTGAAATCCGTCAGGCGTTCTCAATAATGTCTTAGGAAAGCTTGGTATCCTGCAGATACTTCTTGATCGCCGCAAAGCTCTCCTCACTGATATCGTGCTCCATGCGGCAGGCGTCCTCTATGGCGATCTCCGGGGACACGCCGAGGCGGATCAGCCAGCCGGAGATGACAGAGTGGCGTTCGTAGACGGTGGAAGCCAGCTTCTGGCCCTCGCCGGTCAGAGAAAGGTAGCCCTCCTCGGATACGTTTACATAGCCCTTCTGGCGCAGATTTTTCATGGCTACGCTGACACTGGGCTTGGAATAGCCCAGCTCGTTGGCCACGTCGATGGAACGCACCTGGGGCTTCTGCTTACTTAAGATAAGAATCGCTTCCAGATAATCCTCAACGGATTCTTCGGATTTATGTTTCTGATAATTCATATGGAAATAGTCTCCTTCTCCCTGTTCCGGCTATTGCCTGAATTTTGCGTACTTTTGATGCCTACGGATTGTTCCGTGCTACGCACTCCCACAATCCTACCCAATATTCGCATATCGTGGGATTATCATC
>CAKRTY010000138.1 GCA_934402125.1 uncultured Anaerosacchariphilus sp.
GCCCAGCACCCGGAGAACCGGCTCTGCCTCTTTCGCTTTCTGTCCAATGCTCTCTAATGTCATCTATACCCTCCCAATGATCCGTTTCTCTGTCACGATCTTTTCCGGACAGATGTCAAAAGCCTCATAAGGAACCTGCGCTTTTATCTGAAATTCAAAGGCCAGCGCCACTCTGGAAAGCCCCGGATGTGCCTCCAGGAAACGATCATAAAAACCGCCGCCAAAACCAATCCGGTGACGTTCTTCGTCAAAAACCACACCGGGCATTAACATCAATGCCTTTTTCTCATCACCGCATTCGTCAGCCGGATGTTTCTCGTATGGCTCCCGAATACCGTAATAGCCTGCCTCTAAATCCTCTTCCAGGGAAGTAATATAAAAGAATTTCATATTCTCTCCCAGTACCTTCGGCACAGCCACCCGTTTTCCGTCTGCCCAGGCAGCCCGGATGATATCTGAGGTCTCCACCTCATGTTTGCTGTCTACATAAATATAAAGCACTTCCGCAGCCCGGTATTCCGGCAGGGTCAGCACCTGATCCCGCACCTTCAGGCTCATGGCATGGATCTCCTCATCCGTATGGGCTGCCCGGAGAGCTTTGATCTCCTTTCGCAGTGCTTTCTTTTGTTCCTTTTTAGTTTCCTTTTCTGTTTTCATCATACTTTTCACCCAGATTTACGATGCTTCCGTCCTTTTCTTTAATATCGATGTTGTTCAGCTGTCCTCTGAGATTTTTGCGGACAGATTCAATATATTCCAGACGCAGAAGCTTCTGCTCTTTCTTTTCCGCATCCGTCAGGCCCTCCGCCTTGGAGCGGCGGTACAGCTCGTTGATGCGTGCAATCTTCTGTGGATCCATTTATTTATCTCCTTCCCATTCGACAAAGGCTGCTGCCTTTTCAAACACATCCTTTGCGTATTCATATCCGTGATTATAAAATTCTGTAAGAACCGCCTCGTGATTTTCCGTGTTCTTTACCACCGGAACCTGGGGACGGATCACGTACACATGGCCCCGGTTTTCCAGATCCTCGATCAGCTCCATGGTGCGATTGTAATAGTACGCGCGGTACTTGATAGCGCGGATCAGATTCGGGTACTTCTGATACATAATCTGAGCCATCTTCAGGGTTTTTCTGGCAGGTGCCTTCCGATACCCCTCCTGTCTGGTCAGAATGATAATGGGCTTTTTTACCCCATCACGGAGAGCCTTCCGGATAGGAATGGAATCAGCCACGCCGCCGTCTGACATGGGAATATCGTCCACCTTTACCAGTGGAGACACAACCGGAAGACTGGAGGAAGCCCGGCAGATAGCCATCAGCCTCTGTCTGTCCTGAGTTTCTGTCAGATAGGCCGCCTTTCCCGTCAGGGCATTGGTGGCTGTCAGAACACATTCGATTCCGGAGGAAAAGTAGGTATCATAGTCAAAGGGAATGATTTTATTGGGAAAGATATCAAAAATCAAATCCATATTGAACAGGCTGTGGGTCTTCATAAGAGACCTAAGACCGATATAACTGCCTGCCTCCAGAAAGTCAATGGTACACAGCTTCATCCGCCCCGGCTGATGGGAGACGTAATTTACCGCGTTGCAGGCTCCCGCCGACACGCCGATGACATAGGGCAGATACATCCCCTGCTCCATAAAATAATCCAGTACGCCCGCTGTAAACACGCCGCGGGTGCCGCCGCCTTCCAGTACTAAACCTGACTTACTCATGAAAAATGCGCCTCCAGAAATGTCTTTAAATCAAAGCTTTCATCTTTATGTGCCTGGAAAAAGGTTCCATATCTCTCCCCGTTTACGATCTTATGGATCACACTCATGTCGCCGCCGTTGGCAATCAGCATATCGGCGCCTGTCGCCGTAGCCAGTTCTGCCGCAATCAGCTTGGTCGCCATACCGCCGGTTCCGACGGAGCTTACGGCGTCCTTTCCCATTCCCATCAGCTCTTCATCCAGATATTCCACAAAGGGAACAAACTCTGCTTCCGGATTGGTATTGGGATTGTCCGTATAAAGTCCGTTGATGTCAGACAAAAGAATCAGCAAATCCGCGTCCACCAGAGAAGCCACGATGGCTGACAGGGTGTCATTATCGCCGTGGAGAATCTCAAAGGTTGAGATACTGTCGTTGGAATTTACGACCGGAATGGCGCCCAGAGCCAGAAGCTCTTCAAAGGTATCCTGGGCATGCCGCCGGTTTTTCCGGTTGATCATGGTATTACGGGTCATCAGGATCTGGGCTGCCACCTGATTGTATTCCGCAAAGAACTTCTGGTAAATCATCATCAGGCGCGCCTGTCCGATGGCCGCGCAGGCCTGCTTTGTAGGGACGCTTTCCGGCTTTTCCTTTAAGCCCGCCGCTTTTCTTCCCACGCCGATGGCTCCTGAGGTAACCAGAATCACATCCTTGCCCTGGTTATGAAGATCCGAAAGTTCCCGGACCAGGTGCTCCACCTTAATCAGATCCAGGCTTCCTGTCTCCTTATGAATCAGGGAGGAAGTACCCACCTTTACCACAATTCTTTTTTTATCTTTTATCTTTTCTCTGTAGTCTGTATTCATGCTGTCTGTTCCTCGTCACAGTTTTCTGTCTATCTTTTTTATCCTTTTAACTTTACACCATAATGGGCGGAATAGCAAGTTTAACTGGAGTAATTCTCCAAGAAATCATAAAGCTCCGCCTCGTCCCGAATCGCTTTTCCTGCCCGGATTTCTCCCTGCAAAGCGTCCGGAAGCAGGGAAATGGGGATATCTGTCGTCTCATACAATGTTGTGCCGTCCCCCTGATAGATGGAAACGGTTCCATCCTGTTCCTTCAGATAAAACCGGGCTGTTTTTTCCGCTTCCGACGTCTCAGCCTGCACAAGCCGCGGGGCAGAGGCTGCCTTTTTTGCAGCTGATTCCAGCTGCTCAATCTGCTCCTGCAGCTTCGCCTGTTCCTCCCGCATGGCGCGCTCAGACATAAGGCTTCCGGAATAGTAAGCCAGGGTCAGTAACAGGATGATACCAAGCGCTCCGGCCAGAATTCTTTTTACCATAAAAACCCTCCTTTTGGGAACAGTATGTCCAAAAAGAAGGGTTTTCTCTCACAGCAGGCGAATTTTCTTTAAGATTCTGACCAGGCTTCTTCCTTTGGGAAAGCTTGCCAGTTCTTCTTCTGTGATACCGTGAAGCAGCAGAATAAAAAACACGTAAATCACAACGGCCAGGCACAGACACAGAACCGTAGCAAAACGGACGCCAATCACCTTATGAAGGGGTGCATACAAAAGCCAAACAGCCAGCGCCATAATCAGGGAAGACACGCCGGGTATCAAAAAGGTACGGATTAACTCCTGGTGGTAATCCAGGTATTTGCGGATAGCCAGTCCGTTCAGCACGCACATCAGAACCGCAAAGAAGATGTAGGAAATAACCACGCCATAGATATGGAGCTTTCCAAACTGTACCAGGCCAATCATCAGAAGCAGATGAGTCACCAGCGCAATCACCGCGTTCCGGACCGGAATCCGCATATGATCAATGCCCTGCAGGATACCGTTGGTCAGGGTTGAAAGGCCATAGAAAATCACGGCCGACGAACCAATCAGGAACAGCTTCGGCGCAATCTCGTTGGAATTCCAGGACAGAAGATCCAGAATCGGCTCTCCCAGAGCGGTCAGTCCAAAAGCACTGGGGATACAGATCATCATAACCATACGGATAGCGCCCTCTGTCTTCCGGCACATCTCTTCCCGGTCCCCGGCGATCCGGGCACGGGTCAGCGCCGGAATCGTAGATGCGGAAAGAGCCGACGCCACAGCGATGGGCACATTGGTCAGAAGCTTGTATTTTCCCACATAAATGCCCCAGTAGACCTCCACGGTACTCTTATCTGCCTTCTGCACGTCCAGCATCAGATATTTGAAGATACCCTGATCTACGATTCCGCTGATGTTGTAGACGGCGGTGCTTAGGATAACCGGAACAATGGTCATGATCAGTACCCGCAGGGTGCTTGCGTAGCTTTCCTGCCGGCTTACATGATCCCGCCGCATATTTTTCTGCAGCACCCGGTTGTACATCAGCATGACAAGAATCAGGAACAACAGACCTGCAGCCGCGCCCAGACTGGTACCCAGGGTACTTCCGGCCGCGCCGTAGATGGCGCCGCTCTTGCCGTTCGTGATTCCGGCTGCCTGATCCAGCTTTACGCCATAAGAAAACAGATAGCTGGCGGCCGCGATGCTTACGATGGCGTTGACAATCTGTTCAATAATCTGGGAAATCGCCGTAGGCATCATGGTTCCCATACCCTGGAAATAACCGCGCAGCACGCCCATAACCGCCATCACAAATACAGCCAGCGCCAGCACCTTCAGGCACAGCTCACTTTCCGGCGTATTCAGAAGGGTTCCCGTAAAGAAGCCGGCGCCGAAAAAGGTCAGGGCTGAGCCGGCCGCGCCGACCACAAGCGCCATATAAAGGGCACCCTTGAAGGCTCTCCAGGAATTGCGGTATTCTCCCAGCGCCACCTTGGCGGAAATCACCTTGGATACGGCCAGGGGCAGGCTGTAGGAGGAGATCAGCAGAATCACATTGTAGATCTCATAAGCCGCGGAATAGTAATCATTTCCATGGTCGGTAATAATATTGGTCACCGGCAGCCGGTACAGAAGTCCGATGATCCGGCTTACGATGGACGCAATGGCCAGGATACTGCCCTGCATAATATAATTGGATTTTGAACTTTTTTTCTTTCCCATGCTTCCGCTATTCCTTACTGAACGACCACATCATCCTTATAATCATTCCAAATGATACAGATAAAGGTCTTTCCGTTATTTAATGTAATTTCCTGATCGTCTTCGTCATAGTAACGGGCCGGAGTACCCAGTTCGCCCGGATTCTTCCAGTAGCCGTCGATCTCCTTGCCGTTGGTGAATACCTTACACTCATTTCCATTGGACTGGGTCGCGAAATGCAGATAATCCTTGGCGTCCAGTACATTTCCGTCACAGTACTGGAAGATGACGTTGGTAACCGCCACCTGCTTTCCGTTCAGCTCGTCGGTATGGGGATTTCCGTAGGTCCAGCGGTAATA
>CAKRTY010000139.1 GCA_934402125.1 uncultured Anaerosacchariphilus sp.
GCTGTATGGGGCCATAATTTTTCATCACGACTGCCCCGCCTCCTACGAAAATCAACGGCGTGGTCTGGAGATTGTAGCCATGCTCCCGGATGGAATGATAAATCTGCCCCATGAAAGTCCGAACCTCATTTTCAATGATTCTGGTATAATCTCCATTCAACCCGCTACGCTCCATCCGCATCACTGCCTGAATGTCGCTTTCATCTACCTCTCCATTCAACTGCCGGACACACTGTTCATTGATGGATCGCATACAGGTAATCAACCCTCTCTGCAACGTAGAGCATCTGGGCTCGTCCGGCTCTTCATCGACTACCGGCATCATATCAATCGTCCAGCTTCCAATGTCTACCACCAGTACCTTTCGCTTATAAGTGCTAAGCTTATCTGCAACCGCCGCATAACACTGGGGAAACACGAAAGCATTCAAAACCTCTATCCGGTACTCTTCTTTTTCAAACTGGTACTTCACACACCTTCTGGCTGTCAGATACCGAATGAAATCTGCACGCTCCTGCCCGAAACGTGTAAGTGGAAGCCCCACTGCTAGATAAATCTTTGCTTCCCTTTTTCCCCTGCTTTTCAGCTCCTTGGCAATGGCCGCCAGCGTCAGCAGGAAAAAGTTATCATTCTTCGTTTTTACATCCTGAACTTCAAGCCGGGTGCCGCCAATCTTATAGAACTTTCCACCAAATTCCAGCAGATTTTTCGTAAAGGCCGGTTCTGTCGCTATCTCTTCCACACCGGTCACAAACACATGAGAAATCGTCTTCATATACGACCAGCCATGATCAATCCCTATAACCTCGATTCCTTTGTACATTCTTCCTTATCCCTCCATTTTATATTTTCCATGTAAGTACACGCTTGTTCCTCTTCGCCCCGTGTACGTGGGAGTTACTGGCAATCCTGCCGCATGACATCCTCTGATGTTCACAAGACCGGTATTCTATACCGCTCGTCCCCTCTGCTGCTTATTTCGAGGGCCAGGAAACCACTGTAGCTCCCTTCGTGAGTTATTATCCTTCCGCCGTAATCAATCCAATCTGTACCTGCTCCATCTTCACCTCTCGGTCCATCAACTCTCCTCGCAGGCCCCGCTGATATTCTGCCGAATATACGCCGGAATTTTCCATGCTGTAACTGCTATTCAGTTGTCTGTGAACAGGTTTTTGCTGTTCCTGATATAATCATAAATGATGTTTGGGGATTTGTCCTCGGCCTAAAAAGGCGAGTTTGAAGAAATTTTAAATAATTTTCGCATTTGATTTTCACATTAGATTTGTACAGAGCTATTTCTCCGTTCCGAGGTTTTTTAAGGCAATTGTCGTCAAATTGTCGTCAAACGGCCAAAAACGGGTAAAAAAAAGGATCTTCCTTCTTCGGAAAACCCAGTAAATACGAGGGAGTGGGGGCTTCCTCCCGGAAGTCCCCGAGTGTTATGAATGAAATACTGATATGTGTTCTTGCTACATCTAATACTATAGCAGGGAATTGTGACTAAGTTATGTCCAGCCTCTAAAAAATATATAAAGTCAATTAAGAAATTCTTATGAAAGAATGATGAAACTATGTTTTTTACAGTACCTTGGACAGGAAATCCTGCAGACGGGGATCCTGGGGATTTTCAAAGAAATCCTTGGGATTGTTCTCTTCCTTAATGTAGCCGCCGTCCATGAATACCACGCGGGTCGCCACCTCGCGGGCAAAGCCCATCTCATGGGTTACTACCACCATGGTCATACCGTCGTCTGCCAGCTTCTTCATCAGCTCCAGAACCTCGCCTACCATCTCCGGATCCAGGGCGGAGGTGGGCTCGTCGAAGAGAATCACTTCCGGATCCATCGCTAGGGAACGGACAATGGCGATACGCTGCTTCTGTCCGCCGGAGAGCTGGGACGGATAGGAATCTGCCTTTTCCTCCAGGTTGACCAGCTTCAGCAGGCGCATGGCTTCTGCCTCCGCTTCTGCCTTGGTCTTCAGCTTCAGCTGCACCGGAGCCAGCATGATATTTTCCTTTACAGTCAGGTTCGCGAACAGGTTAAAATGCTGGAACACCATACCCATGCGGCGGCGGATCTTATTGACGTCCACGCCCGGCGCGGTAATCTCCTGTCCGTCGAAGGTAATGGTTCCTTCCGTGGGCTGCTCTAGCAGGTTCAGGCACCGCAGGAAGGTGGATTTACCGGAGCCGGACGGTCCTACGATAACCACCTTTTCTCCCGGCGCGATATGCATATTGATATTTTTAATTACATGATTGTCGCCAAATGATTTGGCCAGATCCTTAACGTAAATCACTCTGTCTCATTCTCCTTTCCAGTTTACCCATCAGCCAGGACAGTCCCAGCACCATCACCAGATACATTGCCGCAATAGCGAAGAACGGCACAAAGGCCTGGTAGGTCTTGGACTGAATGATCAGAGCTCCCTTGGTCAGGTCACGCAGACCGATTACCGTTACCACAGAGGTCTCCTTGAGCAGGGTAATCAGCTCATTTCCCAGGGCGGGCAGTACGTTCTTGAACGCCTGGGGAATAATAATGCAGCGCATGGTTGTCGCGTAGGTCAGTCCCACAGAACGGCCTGCCTCCATCTGTCCCTTATCGATGGACATGATACCGGAACGGATGATCTCGGCCACATAAGCGCCGGAATTGATACCAAAGGCCAGAATGGCGCAACGGATCATGTTGGCGTCCGTGGCGCGGGCGCTGGCCCAGATTACAAACCACATAATCAGAAGCTGTACCATCATAGGGGTTCCACGGATTACCGTCAGATATACCTGACAAAGCAGGTTAGCCAGACGCAGGAAAATGCTTTTCTTGCGCTCCGGCTGCTGATCATGGGCTGAACGGATAACCGCCACAATCACGCCCAGAATCACACCCAGCACCAGGGCGAACACAGTAACAATCAATGTGGTCTGAATACCCTTAACAAAATACTGATAGTTGTCATTCAGAATAAATGTCTGGTAAAGACCACTTTTTAAGCCTTCGAACATATCCTTCTCTCCTCGCTACGTAAACTTTCTTTTTTCCGCAAAACAGGGAGGTGTTCATAAAACTGAACGCCTCCTCTGTATTCTCAGATACCATCCGTATCTGTTGGTTTTTTACTCAGCCTTGATGTATTTGTCAAGGATGGACTGAATGGTTCCGTCGTCCTTCAGCTCCTGCATTGCCTTATTCAGAGCCTCTGTCAGAGCCGGGTTATCCTTGGATACCGCTACTGCGTAATTCTCAACGGTATACTCGGTGTCCAGAATCTTCAGGCCCTCGTTTGCTTCTACAAACTCCTTCGCCGGCTGCTGGTCGATAACCACGCAGTCTACCTTATCCTGAAGCAGTGCCTGGATAGCAGTTGCGCCGCTGGTGTAGGCGATTACATGATCCTCGCCGTAGTCGTCAGAGCAGTACAGATGTCCGGTGGTTCCCTCCTGAACGCCTATAATCTTGTCATTTGCCAGGTCGTCTACGCTTGCGATATCAGAACCTTCCTTTACGATAATAACCTGTACGCCGGTTGCGTAGGAATCTGTAAAGTCTACATTCTGCTTTCTCTCTTCCGTGGCGGTCATACCTGCCAGGGCCACATCAATCTTGCCGGACTGAATAGCGGTAATCAAAGCGCCGAACTCCATATCGATCATCTCCACTTTCAGTCCCAGCTTGTCTGCCAGGGCCTGCGCGATGTCAGCGTCGATACCTACGATATCATCTCCGTCCTTGTACTCATAGGGCGGGAATGTGGCATTGGTTCCTACAGTCAGAACGCCGTCCGCAACGGTGGTAAACGCTCCGTCTGCCTCAGCCTTTGTTGTCTCTTCTTTCTTAGATCCGCAGGCTGCCATGGAAACGCACATAACAGCTGCCAGTAATACAGCTACCATTTTCTTCATAATGTTTTCCTCCCGATTTTCAAATAATATTTCCTGTGTTTCAAATCTGTTTCCTATTGTATCATCATTTTCAAAAAATGCAATACCTAAATTGCATAAATTTTAATACTTTATGCAATATTTTATGTTTAAATGAATAAATATGCTTATTTTTGTGTATATAAACCATTTTTATGCATTTTTATTTCCTATTATTCAACTGGGAAAATGAGATTTTTCCGGAATTTTGATCGTTTTTCTTAATTTTCTCTCCTGACATTGACATAAAAGGTCAGTATGTTATACTGAAATCCGAATCTTTTCTCATATTTTTAAGAGAATATCAAATAAGGAGTATTGTATACAATGAATGTGATGGAATGGTTGAAGGTTTTACTTCTGGGTATCGTGGAGGGTGTCACTGAATGGCTCCCCATCAGCAGTACCGGACATATGATTCTGGTCAATGAATTTATCCGGCTGAATGTAAGCAAAGAGTTTATGGAAATGTTTCTGGTGGTGATCCAGCTGGGCGCGATTCTAGCCGTTGTGGTTCTTTACTTCGGAAAGCTGTGGCCCTTTACCACGCCTTCCAAGGGCTGGATCAAGAAGGAGACCTGGTCTCTGTGGTTCAAGGTTCTGGTAGCTGTGCTTCCGGCGGCGCTTATCGGCCTTCCCTTTGACGATAAGATTGACGCCCTCTTCTATAATTATCAGACGGTAGCCTTTACCCTGATTCTGTACGGCGTGCTGTTTATCGTAATCGAGAATCACAACAAAGGCCGCAAGCCCAGGGTCCGTTCCTTTGAACAGCTTTCTTACCCGATGGCGCTTTTCATCGGCGTATTCCAGGTTCTGGCGCTGATTCCCGGAACTTCCCGGTCCGGAGCTACCATTCTGGGCGCAACTCTTCTGGGCACTTCCCGGTATATCGCGGCTGAGTTCAGCTTCTTCCTGGCAATCCCGGTGATGTTCGGAGCCAGCCTTCTGAAGCTTCTGAAGTTTGGTTTTGCTTTTACCGGAACTGAAGCGGCGATTCTGATTGTGGGCATGGTGACAGCCTTTGTGGTTTCCGTACTGGCTATCAAGTTCCTGATGGGATACATCAAGAAAAATGACTTTAAGGCCTTCGGATATTACCGAATCGTGCTGGGCGCACTG
>CAKRTY010000140.1 GCA_934402125.1 uncultured Anaerosacchariphilus sp.
AACTATATCTGCGGAATCTGCTATTTTTATATTACGTTTATAGTATCACTTTCATACACAAAATGCAAACTTCATTCAGCCTAAAACGAAGAAAATTTCAAAAGAAAAGCCGCCCGGTTGCCCGGACGGCCTTTCTTTTTCTTATGAGGGGGGAGATAGTGATGTCTTAATCAACTATCTGACGTTTATTATACGCAGAAAATGTGTTCAAAGTATGTCCAGTTTCTAAAAGAATCATAAAAAAAGGACGGATTTCCTTATGAAAATCTTAACAGAAGCGAAAATCAGTCGTAAGGATTGGAAAAGAAGGGGCAGGTATGCTATAATGAGCCTCAGAGAAACCGGCGCAGGATCGGGCAGGAGGTATAGAGATGGCAGAAATGCGGACACTGGAAAATGCATATCTTATGGTAGAGGTGAGCGACGCAGGCGCGGAGCTTTCCCGTGTATATGATAAAAAGAAGGAGCGGGAGGTTCTCTGGAACGCGGATCCCAGATACTGGGGACGTCACGCACCGATTCTGTTTCCCTTTGTGGGAAAGCTGAACGGAGGCGTCTACCGTTATGAAGGAAACGAGTATACCATGGGCGCTCACGGCTTTGCCCGGGATATGGACTTTGCCTGGGTGGAGACGGGGGAAGATTTTGTGACCCATCGTCTGGTGCCCACGGCGCAGACAAAGGAAAATTACCCCTTTGATTTCGAGCTTCTGGTGACGCACCGGCTCACAGACAACTGCATCCGTGTGGAATGGACCGTAAAGAACCGGGACAGCAAAACCATGTACTATGCCATCGGCGGCCATCCGGCCTTCTATGTGGACTCTGTGATGGGCTGCCGTCTGGTATTTGAAGGAAAAAACAGCCTGTCCTGTACCGGCATCGACCTGCCAACAGGAACCGCGGACGCGGAGCATCCGGTGACGCTGGCGCTGACCGACCATGTATACACAGTTGGTGAGCATACCTTCGACGCGGATACCATGATATTTGATAAAAGCCAGGTAAAGAAGGTAAGACTGGAGGAGGCAGACGGAACCGGACGGGTGACCCTGATCTGCCCGGACGCGGAGCAGGTGGGAATCTGGTCCCCGGTTCAGAAGCAGGCCCCCTTTATCTGTCTGGAGCCCTGGCTGGGCCGCTGTGACAACAAGGGCTTTACCGGGGAACTGAAGGACCGATACGGCGAGCAGAGCCTGGAGGCCGGAGGAACCTTTACGACAGCGTATGAAATCGTAGTAGAGAAATAAAGACAGGAGACATTCTATGAGAGCAGCAAGGGAATTATTGAAGGATCTGAAATACCAGGTCGTAAACGGCAGTATTGACGTCAATGTAAGCGAGCTTGTATACAATACAAAAAAAGTAAAGAAGGAGTGCATGTTCGTCTGCATTAAGGGTGCGAATTTTGACAGTCACGATGTGGCGGGCGAAGCGGCAAAGAACGGAGCGGTAGTCATTGTAGCCGAGCATCCGGTGGAGGTTCCGGAAGGGACGGCAGTGGTGATGGTGGAGGATACCCGCTATGCCCTGGCCCTGATTTCCGCGGCCTATTTCGATTATCCGGCGAAGAAAATGAAGGTTATCGGTATCACCGGAACCAAGGGAAAGACCACCACCACCTTTATGATCCGTTCGATTCTGGAGCATGCGGGAATCCGCACCGGTCTCATCGGAACCATCGAGGTCATCATTGGCGACAAGCATATCCCGGCCCACAATACCACGCCGGAGTCCTATGAGATTCAGGAATACTTCGCCCAGATGGCGGCGGCAGGCTGTAAGGTAGCCGTGATGGAGGTATCCTCCCAGGGACTGAAGCTTCACCGGACGGCAGGGATCCAGTTTGACATCGGTATCTTTACCAATCTGGCGCCTGACCATATCGGGGAAAATGAGCACGCCAGCTTCGAGGAATATATGGAGTGCAAGAGCCGCCTGTTCCGTCAGTGCGAGACAGGCATTGTCAACGCGGACGATGAACACGGCGCGGATATCCTGAAGGGCCACACCTGTCAGGTGGAGACCTACGGCTTTTCGGAGAAGGCGGATCTGCGGGCTTCCCAGGTGAAGCTGGTGAACCGTCCGGGCTTCCTGGGCGTAGCGTACCACGTATCCGGTCTGATGGATTTCGATGTGGAGATCGATATGCCGGGCCGCTTCAGTGTATACAATTCCCTGGTGGCCATCGCGGTCTGCCGCCATTTTGACATTCCGAAGGAGGATATGCTGGCAGCCCTGGACGTGGTACAGACCAAGGGCCGTATCGAGAAGGTGAAGGTCTCCGACGACTTTACGCTGATGATTGATTACGCCCACAACGCCATGAGTCTGGAAAGCCTGCTGACCACATTAAAGGAATACAACCCGAAGCGCCTGATCTGCGTCTTCGGCTGCGGCGGCAACCGTTCCAAGCTGCGCCGCTATGAGATGGGCGAGGTGTCCGGTAATCTGGCGGATCTGACGGTCATTACCTCCGACAACCCCCGTTTCGAGGAGCCCCAGGCCATCATCGACGATATCAAGATCGGCATGGCGAAGACCAGCGGAAAATACGTGGAAATCATTGACCGCAAGGAGGCTATCCGCTACGTCATTGCCCATGGACAGCCCGGCGACGTTATTGTACTGGCCGGAAAGGGCCATGAGGACTATCAGGAAATCTGCGGCGTCAAGCACCCGATGGACGAGAGGGTGCTGATAGCAGAGGTTCTGGAGGAGTTAGGTAGAAAGTGAAATTTGCCAATATCATTGTAGATATTTCCCTGGAAAAGCTGGATCGGACCTTTCAGTACCGGGTCCCGGAGGAGCTGCAGGACGTCTTAAAAGAAGGCATGCAGGTAAGGGTTCCCTTTGGAAACGGGGGCCGGACGCTGTCCGGCTATGTGCTGGAGCTGACGGATACCTGTGAATGGGAGGCGGATAAAATCAAACCCATTCTGGGCCTGGAGGAAAAGAGCGTCTGCCTGGAGGGACAGCTGATTGCCCTGGCGGCCTGGATGCGGCGGACCTATGGCTCTACCATGAATCAGGCCCTGAAAACGGTGCTTCCGGTGAAAAAAAGCGTGCAGGAAAAGATTTCCAGAAAAATCCATCTGGCAGTTCCAAGAGAAGAAGCAGAAATGGCGCTTGCGGAGATGGAAAGAAAGCACCAGACGGCCCGGGCCCGGGTCCTGAGACCCCTGCTTGAGCAGGAGGAACGTAAGGGACTGGATTACGGAGCAGCCCAGCGGGATCTGGGTCTGACGGCAGCCACGGCCAGAAAGCTTCAGGATCTGGGGCTGATCCGTGTAGAGACGGATACGATTTTCCGCAATCCGATCCGCCCCTCTGAGGTGGCGGCCCATCCCGTCACCCTGTATCCGGCCCAGCAGAGGATTGTGGACGATGTACTCAGGCGGACGGCGGCGGGGGATCTGCGGCCCTCCCTGATTCACGGCGTCACCGGAAGTGGCAAGACAGAGGTCTACATGGAGCTGATCGCGTCTGTGCTGGAGCAGGGCAGGGAAGCCATTGTGCTGATCCCGGAGATTGCGCTGACCTTCCAGACGGTACTCCGGTTCTACCGGAGGTTTGGGGATCAGGTAGCCGTGATGCATTCGAAGCTGTCGGCCGGAGAGCGGTACGATCAGTTTGAACGGGCCAGACGGGGGCAGGCCAGAGTGATGATTGGCCCCAGGTCAGCCTTATTTACGCCATTTTCCAGGCTGGGTATTATCGTCATAGACGAGGAGCATGAGGGCAGTTATAAAAGTGAAAACGCGCCCCGGTACCATGCCAGGGAGGCGGCTATCGAGCGTGCCCGCATGTGCGGAGCCTTTGTGGTGCTGGGCTCGGCCACGCCGTCGGTGGACTCCTACGCGTACGCCAGGGAGGGCAGATACCAGCTCTATGAGCTTCCGGCCCGGGTGGAAAACCGGGCTATGCCGGAGACAGAGGTGGTGGATCTTCGGGAGGAGCTGCGACTGGGAAATCGTTCCATTTTCAGCGCCCGTCTGAAGGAGCTTATGGAGGATCGTCTGAAAAAGGGCGAGCAGATCATGCTTTTCCTGAACCGGCGGGGCTATGCGGGCTTTGTTTCTTGCAGAGCCTGCGGACATGTGATAAAATGTCCACATTGCGATGTGTCGCTGTCCCTTCATGGAGGAGGCCGGATGATCTGCCATTACTGCGGATACCAGACGGCCGCGCCGAAGAAATGTCCCTCCTGCGGATCGGCTTATATCGGAGCCTTCCGGGCAGGAACCCAGCAGGTGGCAGAGGCGGCAGGAAAAGCCTTTCCGGGAGCGAGGGTTCTCCGCATGGACTTCGATACCACCCGGCAGAAGGGCGGCTACGAGCAGATTCTGGAGACATTTTCCAAAAGACAGGCAGATATTCTGGTGGGAACCCAGATGATTGTAAAAGGACATGATTTCCCCGGCGTGACGCTGGTTGGCGTGCTGGCGGCGGATCTGTCCCTCTACGGGGGCGATTACCGGGCGGCAGAGCGGACCTTTCAGCTTCTGGTGCAGGCGGCAGGCCGGGCAGGCCGGGGCAGCAGGCCGGGAACCGCGGTGATTCAGACCTATAGCCCGGATCACTATAGCATTGAGACGGCGGCAGCCCAGGATTATCAGGCGTTTTTTGAAAAGGAAATGGCGTTCCGGCAGATGATGAATTATCCTCCGGCGGCCCATCTGATGGCCCTGTATCTGATGTCGGAGGACGAGGAAGCCCTGAACCGGGGCGCAGAGCGGCTAAAGGAGCTGGTTGCAGGACACACCCGACGGGAAATCGTGCTGATCGGTCCGGCGGACGCGGGACTTTCGAAGCTGAAGGATGTCTATCGCAAAGTGCTGTATCTGAAATGTACGGAAATGGCATATTTAACAGAATGGAAGGAATGGATGGAGAAGACGCTTTCGAAAGAAAGAGAATTCTCTGCCTTCAATATACAGTTTGATATGGATCCCGTGAATCCCTTTTAAAGCCTTTTAAGGGGGGGAACTGGGAGAGAAAGGAAGGAAAAAAATGGCAATCAGAAATATCAGAGAGCTGGGA
>CAKRTY010000141.1 GCA_934402125.1 uncultured Anaerosacchariphilus sp.
GGATTACATCATTCCGCTGGGACAGGGCAAAGTAAAGAAGGAAGGCACCGACCTGACTATCGTGGCTGTGGGACATATGGTTCCTGAGGCTATGAAGGTAGCGAAGATGTACGAGGAAAAGGGCGTATCCATCGAGGTCATCGATCCGAGAACCCTGTATCCGCTGGATATCAACCTGATTCTGGATTCCGTGAAGAAGACCGGCAAGGTCATCGTGACAGACGACGGATACCGTCTCTGCAGCTGGTCCTCCGAGGTGGCAGCTACCATTTCCGAGGAAGCCTTCGGCAGCCTGAAGGCTCCGGTAAAACTGATTACCCGTCCCATGACCTTTATCCCCTACAGCCGCCCGTTGGAGTGGACCACTTTCCCGTATACCGGACAACTGATGGATGGTGTAGCGGAATTAACCGGTATCAAAATAGAAAAGTAAATTCAGCAGAAATTCTATACAGTAACAGGAGTGTGTGTTATCATGAAAATAGGCATTAAATTACCCCAGGAAGGCATGGCCATGACCAGCGGTGAGATCTCCGAATGGAAGGTAGCCGTAGGCGATACGGTCACCGAAGGCCAGGAGATCGCTGATGTGGAAGCAGGAAAGACTGCATTCCCGCTGGTGAGCCCCTACGCAGGCAAGGTCGTGGAGATCTGCGTGGAGGAAGGCGACACCGCCATGGTCGGCGATGTGGTGCTGAAGCTGGAAGGTCAGGTTTAGACTTTTCGCGTGATTGAAACGAAATGAGGGGAGCTTGTGCGGCTCCCCTTTTTCCTGTAAAGCGGGCAATATTCTTTTCGCAGGAGGTATGCGCATGAATCGGAAGAATCTCTCTGAATCCATCCATATGCAGCTCTTTTCCCAGAAGGAGCCTCTGCACGTCCCTGATTTTCCCTGTATCCGTCTCTTCTATGTACGGAACGGCTTTCTGGATATCCGGCTGGCCCGGGAATTCCTTTCCCTGACCTGGGGACAGGTGCTGCTTTTCCAGGAGAAGGATTTCGAGGTGGCGCGCCTTGACAAGAGTGCAGAGGTTCTGGCCCTCTTTATCAGCCTGGACTACTTCCAGCAGCACACTTTCAACACCATCTGGCGGGAGACTTTCTTCAGTGAATTCATCCTCTGGATCTTCGACAGCCGTCTTCGGAGCTTCAGTCACGCTCTCTACCGGGCCACCCCGAAAAATAATCTGGACGAACTCCTCTCCGCCCTCTATGATGAACTCTCTTCCACCGCTCTCTGTGCCGGAAACGCCAGCGACTGCTATGTGCTTCTGACCTTTATCCAACTGGCCCGGGAATACTCTCAGGAATACGGCGACGTGACCCGCAACAAGCACCTGGAATACGGCCGCCTGATTCATTACCTGAACGACAATTACCGGACGGCTACCCTGGAGGATACGGCTGCATACTTCCATTTCAGTCCGGCTTATATCAGCAAGTTTCTGAAAAAAACCACCGGCAAGAGCTTTATCGAATACATCCAGCAGCAGCGGATCCTGGCCGCCGAACAGGCGCTGAAGAATACGGATATGCCGGTGAATTTCATCGCCCAGCAGGTAGGATATCAGAATGTGAGTTATTTTTACCGGACCTTTGAAAGGTTTCACGGATGTACGCCGCTGGAGTATCGAAAGAAAATACAGAAAGAAAATAAATAAAAGTGCCGCTATCATTTTCTGATAGCGACACTTTTTTGCCCGTTCTAATTCAGCTCCGCAATCCTGGACACTCCCACGTAGATTTCCGAAATCTTATACCAGGTCCGATAATCCACTACCCCCGTCTGTGGCAGCCCAAAGATAGACTGGAAAATCCGCACGCTCTCTGCGGTAGCCGGCCCGTAGACCCCGTCCTCCGCGACAAGCGGAATCGCCGGATAGTTCCGCGCAATCCGGTTTAACTGCTCCTGGAGCTGCAGCACCTTCTGTCCGGAAGCGCCCTCTGTCAGCTCGTAGCCGGGCCAGGAATACGGTACGCCGGAGATCTCCTCGGCTGTATTGATATACATGGATTCCCCATAATAATTTCGCAGGATTTCAATGGCGGTATAGCCCTGCTCTCCCAGAGCCTGGCTTCCCCACTGACTCATCCAGTTGGGACAGCTCACCCGCCTCCCGTCGCAGTATTGGGTCAGGATAGGCTGCTTCACATTGGGCCGGGACAGATAATCCGCAAACAGCTCATCTACAATCAGGGAAATATTCTCGTATATATTCCGGTTCCGAATCCATTTATGATCGAAGGCGGTAGAGGAAGTAATGGTAAAATCATAGCCGCGGGATCTATACCATTCGGTATATACCCGGTTCAGGGTAAAGGACATGATCGCAAGCACATTGGCGCGGATAGCCGCATCCGTCCAGGTGGCATAGATTTCACTGCTGGCCACATTTTTAATATAATCCCGGTAGCGGACCCAATAATTCGAAGCGCTGCTGTCTGTGGGCGCGCCGTCATGGACAATGACATACTCCGGCACCACCACCCGGCTCAATACAATCTCGCCCGTTTCATTTACCGGCTTAATCTCAGCCTCCGCGATCTTCGGCGGATAGTTTCCAAACAGCGTATGCGCCTCAATTACATAGCGCTCAAAGGCGTCTCCCCGCTCCGGCTCCAGACGAATCTCCTGGAGCGCCGTTACCTCCGGCAAAATCTCTGTCCCGGCTATTTCCACCGGTTCAAAGCCCGGCGCGGTAACCGACAGGGTATACTCGGAATAGGGCTGGGCCTCTCCCGGCTTCACGCTGTACTCCAGAGGCGGCGCTGCCAGCTCGACCTCGTCTGTCCGCCCGGAGCTGTCGGTGATCAACTCCTCCATCGTCTTTTCCGGCTCCCCTGTATAGGAAATGGCTACCTTTGCCCCGTCCACGGGCCGGAATCCCCGGGCAGAGGTGATATGAATCTGAAGCTTGCCATAGTCCGGCATGGCGGACTGCATGGCTCTTACTCTAAAATTTTGCATGGTGGTTTCCTGTATGAATTCTTTCTACAATATATGCGAAGAGAGGTAAAAAAAACCGGGCAGACAAAAAAAATTGTCTGCCCGGACGTATCATGATTTCTAAATTCTGTATGGGAACCTGCATCCCACCGTATAAATCGGTATCGTATCAAAGCTTTCCGCATGTCCTCCCTGCGTGGGTTTTGCTACAATCCCCCGATCTACCAGTCGCTTTTCGATAAATACTTTTAAGGATTTCGGGTCACCTGCGTTTGTTTTTACCTCAATTCCATATCTGTTGCCTTCCGTATCCATCAGCATAAAATCCAGTTCATAGCTTCCATACGTGCCATAATGCAGCCTGTTTTTTACCTTTCGCTGCGCATAATCTGCGCTGAACAGCCTCTGCAATTCGTTGAAAACGAAGGTCTCTGTCAGAATCCCATTCAATATCGAGTCTGCTGCCCCGGAATTATTTGCCAGATATGCCGCGATTCCGCAATCCTGGAAATAGAGTTTTCTCGCCGCCGACTGCTCTGACATTTTCCCATCCCGGGCCAGATTACAGGTATCAATAATGCCTGAATATTTCAACCAGACAACTGCATTTCGCAGTTCCCTGGTGGATATGATATTTTTCAGCCTTTCTTCTGTAATAACTGCTGTATTTTTAAGCATATCCCTGTCTGAGCCTGCATGATTTACGCACATCTGAGTCAGCGTAAAGTCATAGATTTCATCAAACATTTCAACCTCCACTTCATTGCTGAAATAATTTCTGGACTCATCCCGGAATACAGACAGCAGGCTCTCTATCACCCTGTGGCAGTCCGTGATATTCTGATTCTGCATATATTCTTTTACTACCGCCGGATAACCGCCTATCTGTCGGTAGATCTCATATAAACGCAACAGCCCCTGATAGCTCTCCGCTTCACTTTCCCCATACAGGCTGATATTTAGCAGTTCTTCTTCCTTCCCAAAAATTCTGCAGAATTCCTGGAACGATAACGGATACATTTTCATCTGCTGAATCGTTCCGGCAGAAAAAAAGATTTCTTCCTTCTCACTCTTTATATTGGCCAGAAATCTCCCCAGATAACTGCCTGTCACAATTATATCGCAGGAAATATTCTCTTCTATAGTTCTGATGGCATTGTATACAAATGCGCTCTGCTGAATTTCATCAATGATAAGAATTGTGTTTTTACTGTCTGCGAAATGCGGCAATCCTGCTTTCCGGCAATATTTTTCAAATTCCAGCGGCCTTGCACCATTGCGGATGACTTCTTTAAAATCATATACATCTGAAGCCATATTGACGTAAATTACATATTCGTAATTTCCGTATGCAAATTTCTGAAGCTCTGTCGTCTTTCCAATTTGTCGGGAGCCCTCCAGCTGTAATACTCTGTGAAGCGGATCCTTTTTCCATAAACTTAATTGCCTCTGAATATCACGCACAAATGGATTTTCCTGTCCTTTCTGCCGGTAAAGCTTCTCTATAATTCCTTCTTTATACGAAATCTCCGGAAGCTCCTTTTCCGGACTGATGACACCTGTTTCTGTCACAGACAGGTTTTCTATATAACGGATATTTTCCAGAATATAATCCTCTGTATAAAATGTGCCGTTCACAACAAAACCGACCGTATTTCCCTCTGAGTCTTTTACTCTCTGCGAAGCCAGCATCCCTGTTTTCTCCTTTCTGTGGCATTTTTGTTATTATATCCCGGCTGCAGATAAATTACAAACTCTGCATTTTTATAATCGGGGCTCATTTTCTACTCTATCGTAATCTCAAGATCCTCATATATTCCTGCCTTTATCGGCTCGCCAAATTTGTAAATCGTGGAAACTCCCTCTTCTTCCTGCTTATAGATAACCGTTGCCTCGCGCATCGGGTCCACAATCCAGTATTCCCGGACGCCCTGCTCCATATAAATCGCAGCCTTTTTCAGGTAATCCCGCTTCTTACTGGAGGGCGATACAATCTCTATGACCCAGTCTGGAGCGCCGTGACAGCCTTTTTCATCTACCTTATTCGGATCGCATATTACCATAAGATCCGGCTCTACGAAATCCTCTC
>CAKRTY010000142.1 GCA_934402125.1 uncultured Anaerosacchariphilus sp.
GCTCAAAGGTAAAATCCCGGTCTTTTTCATGGCGTTTTCTTACATATTCTTCCAGGTCTGCAATGGGCGTCTCCTCGATAAAGACGTCCCGCATCTGATTATTGGCACATTCATTAAAAATCTCGTGAACAACCTCGTACTCTTTCATTTCTGACAACCTCTCTTTCGCTTTAATACGGCGGCCTGATATTCGGAATGCAGTAAAACGCAAAGGAATACAGGGACAACAGCGCCGCAGCCGCCAGCACCAGCTGGAACCATTTTTTCTGTGAAACCTCCGGCTTCAGGGCCGCGGCGTGGGCGGCAAAAATCAGCACCGGTACCATGTAACGCCCCTGAGCCTGATAATCGATAAACCAGGCATTGTAGATCAGAAGCCCGTAGGAGACAAATGCCGAGAAGAACAGAAGCCCAAGCTTCACCTTCCGCTCTCCGTGACCCTTTTCCCGGATCACAGCCCCACAGCAGCCGACGAGATAAATCACATACAGCCCGCCCATCAGCAGCACATACCAGTCGGGACTTGGGAACTGAAGACTTCCATAGGTCCCCACGAAGGAACGGAAGGTCGTCTTGTGAAGTCCCATATGGAACAGCAGCTCGGAAAGGGTAACGCCCTTGCCATAGAGATTGAAGGCCGAGCTCTGCTCCGAAGGCTGAGATGCCGGATTCAGCTTCGGAATCGCAATCTACTCCTGCAGCTCCACCAGAACCCGGTGACGATGGATTCCATAATGTAAAAGCTCCGGAATATACCGGATTCCCAGGAACACCAGGGCAAGGCCCGCTACCCACAGATAGCTGATAAACCGCTTTTTCCTTTCCTCCACAGGCGCTGAGCACAAATCCACCAGCAGCATACAGAAGGCGTAGATGGCAAACACATAGAAGTTCTGCTTGGCCATAAAAATATTAGAAAAGAGGAAGCCAAGAAGCAGAATTCTCCACCAGTCCGCCCTTTTCGCTCCACGGCTACAGAGCTTCTGCAGCATACTGTCCGGCCTTGCCACCTGATACAATACCAGCGCACCCACCGCGTAATCCATGGCGTCAGAAGTACAATAGGTATAGAGATACCAGATCTGCGGCGTCAGGAACATGACGGCCAGCAGCCAGCGGTTCTTCTTCAGATTGCAGAAAATCAGATAAAAGAGGCCTGCCGCCATCAAGACGCTGAACAGACGGACCGCATGTTCAAAGGTAAAAGGCCTTGCGACCTGAGCCGCCAGGATATAAAAGAGATTCAGCTCCGTAAGACGCGCGGTACCAAATACGGAATAGGCCGCCATTTCCAGCTCCCTGGCATCCGGAATTTTCCAATGGGTGATATAATACTGCACCGAATAGACAGCCTCTGATTCATCCGGATTCACCATATCCGATCCCACAAAAGCTCCGGTCAGAATCAAAGCCAGCGCCGCAAGCCCTGCCAGGTAAAACAGGGTATCCACGACCAGGAAAAACCGGTTCTCTCTCTTTTTCCAGATTTGCCGCACATAGAATTCTGCCGCAGCCCAGAGCGCCAGAAGCAGGGGAAGCAGGTAAAAGACTCCCGTACGGGCATAGCGCCCTGCTATCTCCCGGTAAAAGCTCCGGAAAGCCTCTGTGGTCAGAAGCTGGGAATCCTCTCCTGTAATATAGAGTCCCAGGGAACCTGTATCCGTTTCGTACATCTCCACCTGTTCATTGGGCGTAAAAGAAGCGAAAAGCGCTTCTCCCGACAGCTCTCCCGCATAAAATCCGTTGATAAAAAACGCGATATCCTTAATCCGGATCTCATCGTCCAGGTTGTAATCGATGGGATCCAGCCGTTTCAGGGTCTTCCCGTCCCTCCACCGGATATCCCAGAAAAAGAACCGGGCCTCCCCCGTCTTCCTGTCCGCGTTTTTTACGCTGTTCGCGCCCAGATTTTCCGTCGGGGAAGCAAATATCTTACAGTGATGGCCCGCCGTGTAATCTTCTTTTTCAAAATCCACACGTAGCTCGGTAAGCACCAGGGGCGGATGCAGAAGAAAGCCTGCCAGCACCAGAAGCAGCGCCAATGGCTTCCACCATTTTTTCAGCCACATTTTCATATCAAACTCCTCGCCTTTTTACTGTGCCGTATCGTCCAACTGCCGTTTTAGATAGATTCCTACCACACTGGAAAAATTCATAATGTTACGGATATAAGCAAAATCCTTACCGAAAATCCGCCGTTCCGCCTGTAAATCCTGTTCCTCTCCGGCAAAGACGCCCAGCACGGAGATTCCCTCCGCCCGCACTTTTCTCACCTCGGAAGCTGTATCCCGCACTGCGTAATCTCCCGCATAGGGCATGGGATTCTTACTGTTCGGACGGTTCACAATAATATCATTGGGCCGTCCGTCGCTTAAGACAATCAGAACCTTATTTTCCTCCGGACGATCCCGCAGGCTTGCCGCTGCCGCCCGGATAGCCAGGCCATCCCGGTTGTTAGAGGAGGCGTGGAATTCAAAAATCCGCTTGTTGGCCTCTTTTGGGTCATCGTAGTCCCGGTACCTCTGCATGACCGTGTAATCCCAGAAGGTACAAAAGCCCATGACCCGGTGGGGGATCTGTACGTTGCTCAGGGCCTCGCTGATAATATAGCCCTGCAGGGCCACCAGGCTCTGACGGCTTCTCTGGGAGCCGGAGGCGTCGATGAGCACATGCACCACAAACTCGGAGCTGTCCTTTTTCAAAACCCGTTCAAAAAGCTTCTTATCCCGGCTCCGTCCAAGCTTCCAGAGACGGGCAGGCACAATATCGCCATACTCGCTGCGCACCGTTTCCCGCTCGCTCCGGGCCACCAGGGCACGGCGCAGGGTATCAGTCAGGTGCTCAATATTTCTCCGGGCCACACGGGTGTAGTGGCCGTATTCCCGGAGATTTTCACTCCTGGCCCTCCTTGCGTACTCCGACTGGTAATTTTTCTTTACCATATTGGAAAGGATGCCATCGGTAAAATACAGGCTACAGTCCGCATGGGCGCCGCGGCAGATACTACGGTTCAGTCGGGCCTGCTCGCCCTCACTCAGATAGGACCTGCCGTAGTTCAGCTCCATGTAGGAATACATCTTGGCTGCCGCCTCCGCGTCCACCAGCACGCGCTTCATGCGGCTTTCCCGCTTTTCCTCCTGCTCTGTGGGCACTTCCCCGGTCTGGGTTACCGCCTGGTTCACCTGATTCAGTACCTGGGTCAGCTCCTCTTCCTTCGCTTCCTCCTCCAGATAATCCTTCCAGCTGAATTCCTTCAGTTCCTCCATGGTCACAGCCAGCACCTTGGCCAGATCTCCATGATTTTTTTCAAAATAAGGATCCACTAACCAGTTGTAAAGCTTATCGGTCACCCGGATAATCTCCATGGTATCATAGGTATCCTCAAGCTCTGCCAGAAGATCCAGCACCTGACGCATCCGGGCCTGTTCATGGCTCACCGCTCCCCGGACCGCCTGCTGCATTACGCAGATCTTAATCTGTCCCAGATAATAGGAGGCCAGTCTGGTAAAATCGTATTCCAGCAGATCGGAAAAGGCCTTCTTCCGGATCTCCTGCACGCCCTTACGCTCCGCGCTGATTTTTCTGTACACCGCGCTGTCCACCGCAAGCTGGGCCACATTCGTCAGCGCCTGCTCGTCCGCTCCGTAATACAGCTTCTTCACCAGATACAGGCCAAAGGCATTCCGGTCAAAATACCGGGAAAAGGCCCCCTGCTTCACCGCGTCATAGAGGGACACCCAGGGGGAACGGGCAAAGGAGACGGTATCCAGCTTGATATTCTCCCCATAGTTCCCGCTGACCGTCCAGTACAGATTCCGGATACGGTTCTCTATCTCATACTGATTTTCATCAAAATAATCCTCACTGAGGGTTTCCTGTTCCTTCATTCTGCCTCACTTAAAATAATTCGCTTCCGGTCCATTCCTCCGGAATCCGGGTCATAACGATATCGCCGACAATCTCCTTCTCAAAGATATCGAAGCTCTTATTGGTAATTCCCATGGTAACGGCCGCTCTGGGGGTAAGCCCGCAGCGCACCGTCTTCATGGCTCCGATCATACCACGCAGATCCAGTGGCTTTGTGGATATCTCGCTGTTCTGGGCCTTGGTCTGCAGATCGAGGAAGAGTCCGGCAAAGGCCCGGATTCCTTCTTCCTTTGCGTCCGGAAAATTGGCCCGCAGAATCAGAAGCAGGGTTTCCTCGGTCAGAGCCGGCATATCAATCACCAGAAACCGGGATACCAGCGCCTCGTTCAGCTCCCTGGTTCCCGCGTAGCCGTAATTCATGGTTCCGATAAAGCGGGTGGCCGGATGAAGCTCTATCTTGTCATAGCCCGGCACATCAATGAGCCGCCGGTAGTCCAGTGTCGCGTGAAGCACGGAAACCGCGTCATTTTTCGCCATATTGATCTCATCAAAGACGCCGAAGCCGCCGTTCTCGGCGCACTGGCATACGGGTCCCTTACGAAGGCGTACCTCGTTGTCCACAAAGGTATCCGTTCCGATCAGAGAGCTACTGTCTGTATTCACATTAAAAGAGATATTGTAGGAGGGGCGGCCAAAAACCCAGGCCAGGTTTTCCGCCAGGATATTTTTTCCCGTAGCCTTGGAGCCCGAAAGCAGTACATTTTCTCCCTGCAGAAGGGCCGCTATGGCCATCTCCAGAATCTCTTTTCCATAAAATGGAACAGGCGGCTTCGCCACCCGGTTTTTTACCGACTCTTCGACCGGGTACTTCTCCCGGAATTTCTCCACCTCGCGGATCAGCAGCGGATTTACCTTCTGTTCTTCCAGATATTCTAATTCTCTCATCATTTCATCCTTATTTTTTATTATCCCAGTTCCTTAATATAGGATACCAGCTCGTCAAAATGCCGGATCACCTTGTATTCCCCGGGCTGCAGCGACGGATTTTCCGGCAAAGGTCTTTCCTTGGCCCGATACCACACCGGATGCATACCGGCTGCTCCCGGCCCTGCCACATCCTTTTTAAAGGTATCGCCTACAAATACCAGCTCCTCCGGGC
>CAKRTY010000143.1 GCA_934402125.1 uncultured Anaerosacchariphilus sp.
GTCTTACAGGGGGCGGTACCGGTATCATAACAGTTGATCCGGTTCAGATCCCGGTAATTGTGGGACCACATATGCTCGCCCCAGGGCTGCTCCGAGGGAAGCGGCATCCTGGGATAGGTCACCTGGCAGCCTTCCTTGTCGCACAGCTTCTGTCCCAGCTTTACCGCGCCTGCCGGACAGGCCTCCACACACTTGCCGCAGGCTACGCAGTTGGCCTTTTCCACCTTCGCCACATAAGCGGAACGGGACATATTCGGCGTGTTGAACAGCTGGGAGGTGCGCAGCGCGTAGCAGACATTTACATTGCAGTTGCAGATGGCAAAAATCTTATCCGCACCGTCAATGTTGGTAATCTGGTGTACGAAGCCGTTATCCTCCGCCGCTTTTAAAATCTCCAGCGCTTCCTCGCGGGTAATATAGCGTCCGTCCTTCTGAGTTTCCACCACATAATCCGCCATATCGCCCACTGCGATACACCAGCCCTCCGGATCGTCCGCGCAGCCCTCTCCGTGGGTAAGGCGGGACCGGCGGCAGGAGCAGGGGCTTGCCGCGTATTTTCCCTCGTATTTGCTCAGCCAGTGGGAAATATGCTCCAGATCTACGGATTCATTTTCCAGCTCAATGGCCTTCTCCACCGGTATGACATGCATACCGATTCCTGCGCCGCCCTCCGGCACGAAGGGCGTAATCTTCTCCAGGGGCAGACGGGACATGTGCTCAAAGAAGGTTCCCATCTCCGGATTGGACTCCAGAACACTCGCGTTCATGTTGAAAAATTCCGCGCAGCCGGGCACGTACATGGGAAGCACATACTGTTTTTCGTGCTTCTCATTTTCCCAGTTGTATTCCAGAAGGCCTTTTCGGGACATCTCCTCCAGCATGGCTTCACAGGCCTTCTCCTCCATACCGGAAAGCTTCACGATCTGCGCCAGCGTCTTGGGCTTTCTTACGCCCAGCTTCAGGGCCAGCTCTGCCTCTTCATCGGTCAGAACTCCGGCCAGTCCCCAGTATTCCGGATCGTTTCGGGTAATCTTCTTAAGACCCAGCTTCTGCGGAATCCGGTCGGTAATCTTCTTTCCCAGCTTCGCAATGGGCTCCCGGAACGCCTCGTCAGGATTCGGGGTAAATTCCGGATAGACATACTCCGGATACAGCTCTTTGTCCAATTCTTTCTTCATCTTCTTTCTTCTCCCTCATTTATCTTTTTTTATCACGCGTTTCCGGTCTTCCATTCCCGCACCTGTCCGGCCAGCCACTCTGTCCATGCGTCCATGCCTTCCCCGGTCTTGGCGCTGATAGGAAATACCTTCGCATGAGGATTTCTCTGATGGATAAATTCCTTCACCCGTTCCATATCAAAATCAAAATACGGCAGTACGTCGATCTTGTTGATCAGCACCGCGTCGCAAATCTGAAACATCAGCGGATACTTCAACGGCTTGTCATGGCCCTCCGGTACGGAAAGGATCATCACATTCTTAGACGCACCGGTATCGAATTCTGCCGGGCAGACCAGATTGCCCACATTTTCCAGAATGGCCAGATCCACGTCCTCTACGCCCAGACCTTCGATCCCCTGCCGGGTCATCTCCGCGTCCAGGTGGCACATACCGCCCGTATGCAGCTGAATAGCCTTCACGCCTGTCCCAGCAATAGCCTTCGCGTCCACATCGGAATCGATATCCGCTTCCATTACGCCAATCCGGAGCTGATCCTTCAGCCGCTCAATGGTTCCCTTTAACGTGGTGGTCTTGCCCGAGCCCGGCGAAGACATCAGATTCATCAGAAACACACCCTGCTCCTTTAACTCCCGGCGCAGCTTATCTGCCTGCCGGTCGTTGTCCGCAAATACACTTTCCTTGATTTCAAGGATTCTTACTTCTTTCACGCTGCTCTTATCCCCCTCATTATAATCTGAACCATCTCTTCTTTTCCCTGCTCGTAGGTCAGCCCGTTCTTATAGAGAATATCGCTCTCCAGAAAGCAGGTTACCGTTCCCCGGATCATCGCCATCACCACCGGAACGGAGATATCCTTTCGGATCTTGCCTTCCCGCACGCCCCGCTCCAGATACTGCTCCGCAAGGATCCAGCCCTGGTTCACCGCCTCCATCAGGTATCTGTACTGCTTCGGATACTTCTGGGCCAGCTCAAAGATCCGGCTGAGGCCGATATTGTAATACTTGGTGGGAATCGCGCAGAACAACCGCTCCAGCTTTTCCAGGGTATCCAGACTATCGTCCTGCTCAATGGCTTCCCTCATATCGGTAAAATCCCGGGCGTACCGGTCGGCAATTCCCACCAGCACATCCTGCTTGCTCTCAAAGATGGTGTAGATGGTTTTTTTACTAATCCCTAATTCCTTCGCCACATCGTTCATGGTAAATTTCAATCCATGCTTCGTAAATTCTTCTATGGCTGTATCAATGATTTTCTCTCTCATTCATGCCTCCTTAGGGTATTTCCCTTTGGTCAAAAGAAACCCGGAAACCAAAAATAGTTTCCAGGTTTCCATCATTGTATCATAGCCCCGGCTCCCGGTCAATCCGGAAACATAGACAAAAAAAATGAGAGATGATTGGTGAAAAATCATCTCTCAAATCTTATTTCTATTGTATTTTTATCCGATGGTCCGTTCTTTTGTATCCCGTATCAGTCTCCGCAGGGGCAGCGCCACCAGAAGCAGGCCGAATACCACGCAGCAGATCACCTGCAGCACCTCAGGCAAAAAGCCCAGGACACCGGCTACCAGCGGTTCCACAAGGTAATACCCGTTAAACAGCATATGGAAGGCAATCCCGGCCCAGATGGAACGGCAGCGCAGCACCAGATATCCGGCCAGAAGACCTATCAGAAAGGCATAGCTTCCCTGTACCAGGTTGAGATGGGCAATGCCAAAAAACAGAGCCTGCAGGATATTGATTACCCAGAAGGAGGCTCCCGCCCGTTTCAGATATTCGACCGTCAGGCCGCGGAAGATCAGCTCCTCCGCAACCGGACCGATGATGACCGTCGCCAGGATCGCGGAAATTCCGCTTTCTCCAAGCCCCGCGTCTTCTATCAGATCCGTGTACTCCTGCATGGATTTCGGATCCAGCACTTCCCAACCGCTCATCAGGATCCCTATCAAAAACTGCGCGCCCACCGCCATCAAAAGTAATCCTGCCAGATCTTTTTTTTGAAACAACGACGTCTCCCGGATCCCGTATTTCTCCCGCCGCCGTACCACACTGATATAATACCAGAGGCCTGCTACGCCAAGCAGCAGTACGTCCGAGATCAGCAATATCGTCATGGTATCGTTCATGTATATCTGTGTTCCCTCTTCCACTCCATATTGCACCATGAACCTTATCATCTGAACCGTAGAAGCCGCAAATTGTATTCCCAGCATAGCCACCAGCGGCAATATGCTCTTTACGTATCCCCCAACCCTTTTCATAAGTACCTCCTTATTATAAGACAAGCTCCAACAACAGGCCAGCACCTGCGGAAAGCAGATACAGAAGCGCTACAATCCCTATATTCTCCTTCACGGGGTGGTTTTCCCGGAACAGCACGGCCAGACCAATGCCTGCTCCGGCGCACAATCCCCCCATGGCGGAGGCCAGGCTCAAACCGCCGGCCAGATACAGTTCAGTTATCAGAATCGAGGACGCGCAGTTGGGAATCAGGCCCAGGAGCGCCGTCAGAAACGGCTGGAACCAGGTATCCTTGCCCAGGAAGGTGGTCAGGGCGTCCATCCCCACCAGACCAAGCACCAGATTCAGGACTGCCGTAAACAGGAAGATATAGAGCGTCAGCTGAACCGTATGACGCACCGCAGGCTTCACGATACCACTGTCGTCGCTGCAGCCGCAGCCCCGGCACATATCCCCGATATGCTTATGCTCCTTTTTATTCCGGAACAGGAAATCCAACAGATAGCCGAACACAATTCCGATCGCAATCTTCCCCAGGAGAAGCTGCGCGATGACCCGTCCACTGCCCGGATGGCTGAACAGAATCAACACCGCCTCATCGGAGGTAGAGAGAAATACGGCCATCAGGGTTCCCAGGGTAATAACGCCGCCGGAATAAAGATTGGCCGCCGTCACCGAAAAACCACACTGGGGTACGCAGCCGAAGATGGCTCCCGCCAGCGGTCCCGCCTTTCCCATTTTTCCAAGGGCCCGGTTCATATAATTATTGGAATAGTGCTCCAGCGCCTCCAGTATCAGGAACGCAATCAAAAGGAAGGGCACGGTTTTTACCGTATCCAGGAGCGCGTCCAGCAAAGCATCCAGAATCATGGTTACACCTCTTTCTATCACATCTCTATCACAAAACGTTTGGTTTCTAGGATACCATGTCCTGAAAAAATATGCAAGGAGCGGCTGCAAAAGTTTTGTTAATTTTTTGATAATCTTTCTTGCTTTTTTAGGAATCTATGATATAATGTACCTGTTCCGGTACAATTTCAGTATCCGCGAACAGAAATAAATAATAGCGAAGTAGGATTTTATGCGTCAAGTGTTCGCAGGCTGGGGAGTCGCCGCGAAACGAAAAGTAGAGTTTCTGACTCGGTCTTACGATATATTATCCGCACCCGTTGCTACAGATGAGTACATCTCATGTGTGGAGGAATCGGGCTTCATAAGCAGTCTCGATATTATTTATTTTGTAACCTGTTTCTCACACATAATTTTGGAGGTGTATTTTTTATGCAGTTTTTTTCTAAAGACGCCCTCGCCTTTCGTGATCAGTTTAACAATCTCCGGAAGGTTCAGAGTATCTGCCTCTGCGGTCTGTTCGTGGCCGCTTACGTGGCGCTTTCCTTTTTCAATTTAAAGCTTACTCCCTATCTGGAGTTCCGCTTCGCGTTCCTGGCGCTGGCTGCTGCCGCTGCCTACGGCGGACCTGTGATGGGTATGACAACCGGTATCGCAGGCGATGTGGTCAGCTTCTTTGCTGCTCCACAGACAGGCCCCTTCTTTCCGGGCTTCACACTCAG